>NZ_JBYRFX010001017.1:0-12730 GCF_057815775.1 Inquilinus sp. | reverse complement strand
ATTGGCCGGCCGCGGATCCGGCGCCGGCACAGCCGCCGCCTCCACCGCCCGCGGACCGGCACCGAGCGCGCGGCACAGTGCCGAGACCAGCGCGTCCGGGTCGGCGGCGATCAGCCGGTCGACCGGGGCCAGCGCCTGGTGATCCATGCTCCAGCCATTGTGCAGGGTGTGGTCGAGCGAGACATGCACGACCAGCCCCGCCGGCCGGGCCGGCAGCGCCCCGTTCAGTGCGATCCAGTCGAGGCTGAGCACCACGTCAGCCTGTTCCAGCGCCGCGCGGGCCTCGGGCAGCGGGAACACGCCGGGCGGCGCGAGCGAGAGCGGATGGTCGGTCGGGAAGCCGGCGCCGAGCTTCAGGTCGGTCAGGACCTGGGCGCCGGTCGCCTCGGCCAGGGCGATGCGCTCGACCCAACCCTGTTCCGACCGGGACACCCGCCCGACCAGAAGCACCGGCCGCTTCGCCCCGCGCAGCAGCGCCGCGAGACAGTCGACCTCTTCCGCCCCCGGCGGATGGTCGATCCGCGGCGCCAGGCGCTGCAGGTCGAGCGGCGGCAGCGGGGCGTCCAACGGCGCCTCCTGCATGCCGGCGTCGAGATTGACGTAGACCGGGCCAGCCGGCAGCGTCTCCGCGATCCATTTCGCCCGCACCAGCGCCTCGCGCGCCGCGCCCGGGGAGGCCGGCTGGTCGTCCCATTTGACATAGTTGCGCACGATGGCGCCCTGGTCCCGCGCCGTGTGGATCCAGTCGATCCACGGCCGGCGCTTCTCGGCATCAACCGGGCCGGTGGCGCCGATCACCAGCACCGGCATGCGGTCACACCAGGCGTTGAACATCGCCATGGTGGCGTGGAACAGGCCGACATTGGAATGGACCGCGACCGCCATCGCCCGCCCCGTCACCTTGGCATAGCCCTGCGCGATCGCGACCGCGTGCTCCTCATGCAGGCACAGCAGCATCTGCGGCCGCCGGTTGCCGAGATGGTTGACCAGGCTGTCGTGGAAGCCGCGGAAGCTCGCGCCCGGGTTGAGCGCGATATAGGGGATGTCGAGCGCCCGCAGCGTGTCGGCGACGACATCGCTGCCGAACGCGGCCGGCCCCGGCTGACCCACCGGGGTTTCCTGGACAGTATCGGTGGGATCAAGTGTGCGCATGCCGGTCACTCCGCAGCCATGTCGGGCCGGCCGGGCCGAGAGGCCCGGTGCAGCCAATAGTCCCAGGCCCGCTGCAGCACCGTCTCCCGCAGGTTGATTTCGGACGCGAGCCGGATCTCGCCCGGCGTCAGCGGCGTCACGGTGCCGAGGCGCAGCGCGGCCTGCAGGATCTCCGCGTCGCGGCAGAAATGGATGGCGCGGAACAGCATCTCGCGCAGCGTCCGCCCGGCCACCACGGCGCCGTGATTGGCCATCAGCACCGTCCAGTGCGGCCCCATCGCCGCGGCCAGCGACGCCCCCTCCTCCGCCGTCGAGACCAGCATGTTGGTGTCGCCGAACGCGTCCCGGCCGCTCCAGAACGGCACCGTCTCGCCCATGGTGGCGCCGACATGGGACACCGGCACGATCGCGGTGCCGGTGACGCAGAACGGCATGATCGCCGGGGCGTGGAAATGGCAGATCGCGCCGATATCGGGACGCAGCTGGTACAGGGCGCCGTGGATCACCCGCTCGGCATAGAACGGCCCGGAGTCGGGGTCGTCGGGCCGGGAATCGAGGGCGAAGCGGCGAATATCCGCCTCGGCCACGATCTCCGGGCTGCGGGAGCGGGACAGCAGGTAGCGGCCGGCATCGGCGGGATCGCGAAGGCTGACATGGCCAAAGGCGTCGAGCACGCCTTCGCGGGCCAGGATGTGATTGGCGGCCACCAGGTCGCGACGCGTCGCGTCCGACTGGGTCATCGGCTTGCCTCCCTGCGGGGTCCGGCTCGATCGGCCGGTTCTCGACCCGAAGCAAACCGCACCGGTCCCAGGCTGTCCAAGACATGTTTCTGTTCAGCCAGACCGAAATGGTTTGACTGGGGACGGCCTGCCCCGGAAGCTTCCGCCAGGGGGACCACGCTGTGCGCATGCGGCAGTTGGAATACTTCGTCCGGGTCTGCGAGACCGGCAGCATCACCAAGGCGGCACAGGCGCTGAACGTGGCGCAGCCGGCCATGGGCCTGCAGATCAGGACCCTCGAGGAAGAGCTCGGGGTCCAGCTGCTGGTCCGGACGCCGCGGGGAACCGCCCCCACCGATGCCGGCGAGATCCTGCTGGAGGAAGCGCGGGTCATCCTGAACCGGGTGCGCGAGCTGCGGCGCAGGCTGCGCGAGGCCGACACCGCCGCACAGCGGCCGGTCATCCTGGGCATGACGCCGAGCCTGACGACGCTGCTGACCGGCCGGCTGCTCAGCGCGCTGGCCGTCGAGGCACCGCGGATCAAGCTGCAGATCTTCGAGGAATTCAGCCACATCCTGATCGAGGGGGTCGATCGCGGCCAGCTCGACATGGCCCTGGCCTACAGCGTCCCGGCCGATCGCTTTCCGAACCGCGAACCGCTGCTGCGGGAGGTGCTGTTCTTCGTCTGCTGCCCGGGTTCGGCCTTCGACCAGCCGGGGCCGCTGCCGTTCAGCGACCTGGCCAAGGCCGAATTCGTGATGCCGAGCGAGCGCGACCTGGTCCGCCTGCGCGTCGAGGAGACATTGCTGCGCAACAACCTGACCCTGAACATCACCTTCCAGGTGCAGTCATCGCAGGCGATGAAGGATGTGATCGCGCGCGGCATGGCCTGCGGCGTGCTGCCCTACGGCACGATCGCCAAGGAGCTGGCGGCCAAGACGCTGGTCGCCCGGCCGATCGTCGACCCGCCGATCGTGCGCGAGCTGTTCGCGGTCTGGCCCGCCGACAAGATTCCGACGCGGGACGAGCGGAAGGTCCTGGCCGTGATCAAGGATTTGCTGCGAAGCCTGCTGATCGAGATCCCGACCCTGGCGGCCTGGCGCACGGACTAACCGGGCGCCGCCTCAATTCACCGATGGCTGCGCCGCAACCAGCTGGGATGGCACAAGGTGGATCTGCCCGACCTGGAGGGCGGCCTGTTCCCGCTGCATGAACATGGCGACGGCGATGCCGAGAGCGAGTGCTGCCACCACCGTCAGCAGGCCCGTGCGGGCCGGGCCGAGGACGATGTCCGACACCGCCCGGGCAGACAACGGCGTCCGGCGGCGGGTCGAAACCGGCCATTTCTGGCGGGAGGCGCTGGCGGTGGGCTGCATGAGGCATCCTTGCCGATCAGGGGTGAGGCCCGATTGAGGGCAATTCGGCCGCACAGGATGGCTGTGGCCAAAGGCGGAAAGCGCGACCATGGAGATACCGGCCATGCGGCGGAGACTCGCCATCTCAGGGTTGGCAAGGCCAATCCCAGGGACGGCGAGTCTCCGCCGGATGGCCGGCAGGAGCTACGGGCGACGGGATCTGGGGCCGGAACGGCAACGGGCCGGGGTTGATTCGGCCCGCGCGCCCCGCGCCGGCCGTCTTCGGACTCGCTGTTGCCGTCAGCCGGCTGTTCCAGGCACGGGCCTCGACGAATGCCGATCTCTACACCGTCGCGGCGTCCCATGGGCTCAGCCGTCCTCTCGATCATCTCCTGTGTTGTTCAACCGACCTGCACGTCCGCATGGCAGGTTCGTGGTCTCGGCTGCCCGGCTTCGCATCTGCCGTCGAAGTCCGGGTGCTGGAACAGTGCGCAAGAAACGGTAACTATTCGTCGTACCGTCGAACGAAACAAAATCGACAGCTTTTTACTAAACTTCTTGCCGCCATGGCACCGTCACATCCGTAAAACTAGCATTCGGCCCGGAAGCATCGCGGTCTCACTTCAAGCCTGTTCCCGAGGTCAAAAAAAGGGGGGCCAGCCCCCCTATTTGAGCTAGGGTCCCTGTGCTTCCTCCCGATGATGAGCGACGATCCGATGATTGCGGGTGATCAGACCACGCGTGCCCTGGTGATCGAGGACCAGGATCTCATGCGCCTGGCGCTCATCAACGAGTTGAAAACGGTGCTGAGAGATTGCGCCGTGCAGGGCGCCGCAACCTGGGAGACGGCCTCCCGCCTGCTGCAGCAACAGGATTTCGATCTTGTCATCACCGACCCGGGACTGCCGGGAATCGACCCGACGTCGCAGATGAACCGGCTCGAGGTGGTGAAGGAGGCCGTCGAGTCCTGCCCGAACGCCCTGCATATCATCATCACCGGATCCGACAGCAAGGATGAGGGCGAAAAGTGCAGGCAGCTCGGCGCCAACGCCTATGTCGGCAAGACCGGATTGGATCGCGATGTCCTGATCAGCGTAATCCAGCGCATCTCCGAAACCGGGTTCTCCCTATGGCTTTCGGAAATCAAGGACAGACCGCCGGAATTCTATTATTCCGGATTGACGCCTCGGGAACAGGAAATCCTGGATTTCATGCGCCGCCGACCAAAAGGAGCCAAGCGTAAGGAAATATACGAGCAGATGGGCAGTCAGTTCGATATTGATCCATTTACTGTCGAGAAATATTATAAACAGGCCAGAGCAAAGCTTATAAAGAACGGACTCTTCCCGAAAGGCGCTTGACCATGGCAGCGGCCCCAAAGATCTCCCACCAGGCCTGCTTGCACGGGATGCGCGGCACCGTTTGCGGCATGCTGGCGGGAGCCGCATTGCTTTTCGGCGTGGCCGGCGCTCAGGGCGCCCCTGTCGGGTATGAAGAGCCTCAGGTGTTGAAGATCGAACCCGGCGCCGGGGAGCCCGTGCAGACCTACACCCCCGAGCAACTGCAATCGACGTTCGCGATGCAGGAGGTCGAAACCTTGACCCCATGGTCGAAGGGAATCCGCATTCGCTACCGGGGCCCTGCCTTGAAGGATCTTCTCGCACGCGGGAAGATGTCGGATGTCCAGTCGGTGGATGTTTTTGCCTTTGACGACTTCCTGACGACCATCCCGATGAGCGATATCTCGCAATATGATCCCATCCTTGCTACCGAGCGCGGCTGCATCGCCGAAGACTACCAGACCAAGCGCTGCCAGGGCGGCCAGGCCTTTACAGCGCTTCGGATCGGCGACTACGGCCCTTATTATCTCGTTTGGCCTTCCGACAGGCTGCCGGCCTCGTTCATCCCCGAACGCAATGCCGTCTGGGTCTGGTACGTCGTTGCGTTGAGACCAGGCACATGAAGCGAGGGATGCCAAAATCCTTCAATGTCATTTCCTATTTTTTGCTCGCCCTCTCTCTGGCAATTAGCGCCTTATGTTTCTACAGATCTGAGCAGTACCGATCAGATACCGATGTATTATTGACTGAGACCTATGAGATTCAACGCCGGGCGTCCCTGATTCGCGAGATCGTGGCGAACACGATCGGCGAAGTTCGCCTGGCCATCGCCGCCGAAAATTATCCTTCCACCATCCAGGATGATATCGATCTGCTGTCTTTCAATATATCGGCAACGAAGGATCTGGAATACTCAACCAAATACCTGGAACAGAAGGAACTAAATCGACTGACGATGAGTATAGCGATCATCGATACAGAAATAAGCCCCATACTGAATGACCAAAAGCGATATAATTCTATTTTATCATCTCTATATAAAATCAAAGATCAGATGATCCACTTTTCCGGATCGGCCATGACACACACTCTGACCGCAAAGGAAACAACCAAAATTCATGACAATGCGTTAAGAAATACGACGATATTTGCGACATCTCTTTTCCTGTTCGTACTTTTCGGCGTGATGATCCAACAGAGAGCCGCGTTCGCGCAGAGGAAGGACCAGCAGATCCGTTCGTTCGCTTCCCTGTTCGCCCATATGACTCGGTCGCGTGTCACGGGGCTGGCCCTGTTCCTCGGCCGGCTGAGAGGATCGACGACCGAGGATCCCGAGATGGTCGCCGCGGCGTTCCGCACGGCAAAGGAACTGGATGCCATCAATGACGGGCTTCTGAAGATCGCCTATACGGCCAAGCCCGCAGGGGGAGTCTCGCTTGCGACGGTGCTCGAGACCATCGGCCGGGACCATGGTGGCCAAGACCATGGCGGACAGATCCGCTTCGATGTCCGGGACGATGCCCGGAACGCGGTGGTCGCATCGCCGCAACTGCATCTCATCCTCGACGAGCTGATCCGCAACGCCGAAAACGCCGTTGCCGCCGCTGATCGCGCCGCCCCCCTGGTGATCGTGCGGGGACGGCTGGCGCCGCGCTTCCCGATTGGCCACCGCCTGATCCTCGAGGTGACCGACAACGGGATTGGGATGACACCGGCGGTTCGCGACAAGGCGACCGAGCCCTTCTTCTCGCTACGAGCCGGCAGCCATGTCGGATTGGGCCTGACGAGTTGCGCCGAGATGGCGAAAGCACTCGGCGGCAAGCTGACCATCCAGTCGGCGGAGAATGTCGGCACCACGGTGCGAATGTCATATCCGGTCACCCGGCTGGCCATGGGCGGGCTGCGGAACGACCAGGCCAAGGAATATCTCAGCCGCTCCGGCGGCCACATCGCCGGCGAGTAGCGGCCATCCCGGCTGCGACGCCGTGGCCCGGCGACCTGGGCTGGCCGTGGCCGCAAACCCGGCTACAATCGAAGCGAACCGCATGGCCTGGCGAGGATCCGACCCGATGGCGCGACAGACCCGGTCCCAGCGATATCTCGGCCTCGCCAGCGTTGTCATCGCGTTGACCCTTGGCACCGCTACTCTGGCGCGGGCCGAACCCGCGTTCACCGATCCATGGCCGCGCGTGACCGATGCCGATGGCCGCATCGTCTCGATCCCCAGCCGCAGCCCCTTTGCCCCGGCCGATATCGGGCCGGACGCCCCGGCCACCGCGGCGCACATCACCTATTACCCCCCCGCCGGAGCGGATGCGGCGCACAAGGCGCCGGCGGTGGTGCTGCTGCACGGCTCCGGCGGCATCGATGAGAACCGGGAACCGACCTATGCGCGCGAGCTGGCGGCGATGGGCATCGGCGCCGTGGTGGTCGACGTGTTCGGGGCGCGGCGCGACATCGCCACCAGCTTCGTCGACCGGGTGATCGAGATCACCGAGACCATGGCCCTGGCCGACGCCTACGCCACCCTGGCCTGGCTGAAGGCGCGGCCGGAGATCGACGGCAGCCGGGTCGCGGTCTGGGGCTTTTCCTACGGCGCCATGACCAGCGTCATCGCCGCCAATGCCGGCATCGCCGACCGGCTGGCGGCGCTGTACGGCCTGGGCGACACCCGCTTCGCTGCGCATGTCGCCTTTTACGGCCCCTGCATCACCAGCTTTGAGGATCCGCGCACCACCGGCGCGCCGGTGCTGATGGCCTGGGGCGACCGCGACGCACTGATCGATGCGACGCGCTGCGAGGCCACGGCCGCGGCGATGCGCCAGGGCGGGTCGCGGGTGCAAACCGTCAGCTATCCCGCCGGCGTCCACCAATGGGATGGCAGCCGGCCCGGGCCGCGGCCGATCGTGCGGCTGCTGAATGACTGCGACTTCCGGGTCGAGCGCGACCTGACGGTGCGCGACGGCAATCTCGGCATCGCCATGACCGGGCCCTTCACCCGCAAGATCATCCTGGCCTATTGCGTCGGCAGCGAAGGCTATCTGATCGGCCGCGACGACGCCGTCCGCGCCAGATCGGATCGCGACGTCGCCGCCTTCCTCTCCGCCGCCTTCGGGCTGGCGGGTCGCAGCTGAGGCGGAGACACTCATGTCCGGACTGCGCCGGCTGATCGGCGCCCTGGCGACGCTGGTGCCGGCGCTGCGCGCGCTGGCGCCGCGGCCGGTGACCACGGCCGAGCGGCTGGCCGCCTTCCCGACCCGCGGCCTGCCACTGTCGCGGCCGGTCGACATCCGTTGGAACGACCAGCAGATCCCCTTCGTCGAGGCCGAGACCGACGGCGACCTGGCGGTGGCGCTGGGCATGGTCCACGCCCATCTGCGCGGCGGCCAGATCGCGCTGATGAAGCGGGCATCGCAGGGCCGGCTGGCGGAGATCGCCGGGCCGATGGCGCGTGACATCGACCACATGCTGCGCATCCTCGATTACGGCCACGCCGCCGACACGGTGATCGACCGCATGCCGCCGGATGTGCGCGACTTCTCCGAGGCGTTCGTCACCGGGGTCAACGCCTATCACGCACTGGAGCCGGCGCCGCCGCCGGAATTCGCGCTGCTGGGCCTGCGCCACGAGCCCTACACGCTGCGCGACATGTGGACCATTGGCCGGCTGGCCGGCAGCGACATCAACTGGGTGGCGTATTTCGGACTGCTGCGCGAACGCGGCACGGCCGGCTTCGCCGAGTCCTGGGCCCGCACCCTGAAGGCCGGTGCTAACGCCACCGCCAGCTTCGCCGCCGGCAGCCAGCAGGCGGCGCTGGCCGCGCTGCTGACGGCGACCGGCCGGACCGGCAGCAACAGCGTCGCGGTGGCGGCCGCCCGCAGCGCCACCGGCAGTGCGCTGATCGCCAGCGACCCGCACCTGTCGCTGTCGCTGCCCAATCTCTGGGTCGTCGCCGGCATGCGGTCGCCCGGCTACCACATGGCCGGGCTGATGGTGCCGGGCATGCCCTTTGTCGCGGTCGGCCGCAGCCTGCACCTCGCGTGGGGCGGCACCAACATGCGCGCGGCGTCGAGCGACCTGTACGACGTCAAGGCGGTGCCGCCGGCGGAGATCGAGACGCGCCAGGCGGTGATCCGCACCCGGTTCTGGCGCAAGACCCGGCGCCCGGTCCGGCGCACCGTATTCGGCCCGATCATCAGCGATGCCAAACTGGCCCGCAGCCGGCCGGGCGATATCATCGCGCTGCGCTGGATCGGGCATGAGCCGACCGACGAGATCACGGCACTGCTGCGCGCCGCCCGCGCCACCACGCCGGAGGCGTTCCGCGCCGCCTTCGCCGGCTTCGGCGTGTCGGCCCAGAACATGATCGTGGCCGCCGCCGATGGCCGGATCGGCCAGGTCATGGCGGCGACGCTGCCGGTGCGCACCCAATTCCCGCCGCAGGACCCGGTGCTGGACGCCGCCGACCCCGCCACCCATTGGCAGGGGCTGGTGGACGCACCCGTGCTGCCCTGGTCGGTCGACCCGACGGCCGGCGTGCTGGCCACCGCCAACAACCGGCCGACCGACACAACTGTGCCGGTCGGGTTCTTCTTCTCGCCCGACGACCGGGTGCGGCGACTCTACACCCTGCTGAACGCCAAGGAGCGGCTGGCGCCGGAGGACCTGATCGCGCTGCAGGCCGACACGACATCGCCGGATGCGGGCACGCTGGCGCAGCGGCTGGTCGCAGCCTTGCGCGACGCCGGCCTCGGCCAGGATCACGCCGGCTTCATCGACCGGCTGGCGGCCTGGGATGGCGACTATGCCGCCGGATCGGCTGGCGCCCC
This sequence comes from Inquilinus sp., assembly GCF_057815775.1. Lineage (NCBI taxonomy): Bacteria > Pseudomonadati > Pseudomonadota > Alphaproteobacteria > Rhodospirillales > Rhodospirillaceae > Inquilinus > Inquilinus sp. The sequence continues at coordinate 3,335 of NZ_JBYRFX010001017.1, read as the reverse complement.
GGCCTTCGAGACCCTGCTGTATCATCTGGTGCCGCGGGTCTATGGCGCGGCCTCGGTCGAGGCCATGCCGCGGCTGATGGCGCAGTGGAACGCCATCACCGCCTTCCTGGCCGACGATCTGGACGCCCTGGCGCCAGACCGGCGCCGGCAGGTGCTGGCCGAATCCGCCAGGCTGGCGGCGACCGACGCGGCGCCGATCCCGGCCTGGGGCGACATGCACCGCATGACGGTGGCGCACATCCTGGGCCGGCTGCCGGTGCTGGGGCGCTTCTTCACCTATGGCGAATACCCGACCGGCGGGTCGCGCGAGACGCCGATGAAGGCGTCGCATGGCATGGTCCGCGGCCGCCACACCGCAACCTACGGCTCGATGGCGCGGCACGTCGCCGATATGTCCGACCCCGATGCCAGCTGGGTCACCCTGTTCGGCGGCCAGGATGGCTGGCTGGGCAGTGCCAATGCCGCCGACCAGATCCCGTTGTGGCGGGAGCGGCGGCCGATCCGGCTGCCGCTGCGGCCGGAGACGGTGGCGCGGGAGTTCCCGACCGTGCTGCGGCTGGAACCGGCCCGGCGATGATCGACCTGACCCCGGTCTTCCGGCTGGCGGCGGCCCGCCGGCGCCGGCAACTGCACCGGCTGGACCCGGTCGACAGCCAGCGCCAGACGCTGCTGCAGCTGCTGCGCCGTGCGGCCGGCACCCGCTTCGGCCGCGACCACGGCTTCGAACGGATCGGCGACGTCACCGCCTACCAGGCCGCCGTCCCGCTGCGCCGCTATGAGGAGATGTGGCGCGACTATTGGCAGCCGGCCTTTCCGGTGCTGCAGGACGTGTCCTGGCCCGGCCGCATCCCGTATTTCGCGTTGTCCTCCGGCACCACCAGCGGCACCAGCAAATACGTGCCGGTCAGCGATGCGATGCGGCGATCGAATGTCCGCGCCGCCTTCGACCTCGCCGCCTGGCATCTTGGCGCCCGCCCGCACAGCCGGATGTTCGGCGGTCGCAGCCTGATGCTGGGCGGCAGCACCACGCTGACGGAGCACGCGCCGGGCATCTTCAGCGGCGACCTCAGCGGCATCGCCGCGCGCACCCTGCCGGTCTGGGCCCGGCCCTTCGTCTTCCCGGGGCCGGAGCTGGCCCTGCTGTCGGATTGGGAGGAGAAGCTGGACCGCATCGCCCGCGGCTCGCTCGACCTGGCGATCCGCAGCCTGACCGGCACGTCGAGCTGGCTGCTGCCGCTGCTGGACCGGGTGCGGGAACTGCGCCAGGCCCGCGGCGACGCGGCCGACCCGCCCTACCCGTCGCTCGACCTGCTGGTGCCCGGCGGCGTCGCCCTGTCGCCCTACCGGCCGCGACTGGAGCGGCTGCTGGCCGGCACCGACGCCGAGATCCGCGAATCCTACCCGGCCAGCGAAGGCTTCATCGCGCTGCAGGACCGCACGCCCGAAGACGGGCTGCGCCTGAGCCTGGACCACGGGCTGTTCCTGGAATTCGTCCCGGTCGAGGAGCTGGGATCGGCCCGCCCCACCCGCCACTGGATCGCCGATGCCGAGCCGGGCGTGAACTATGCCGTGGTGCTGACCACCTGCGCCGGGCTGTGGTCCTATGTGCTGGGCGACACGGTGCGGCTGGTCGGGCGGGATCCGCCGCGCGTGCTGATCACCGGCCGGACCAGCTACGGCCTGTCGGCCTTCGGCGAACACCTGATCGCCGAAGAGGCGGAGCGCGCCGTCGCCGACAGTGCCGCCGCGATCGGCGCCGACATCAGCGATTTCGCTGTCACGGCGGTGTTCCCGGACGAGTCCTCGCCGGTCGGCCGCCACCGCTGGTTCGTCGAATTCGCAGTAGCGCCAGAGGTTGCCGCCGTCGCCCGGTTCGCCACAACGGTCGACGCCCGGCTGTCGGCCCTGAACGACGACTACCGCGCCCATCGGTCCGGCGGCGCCGGCATGGGCGCGCCCGAGGTAGTGGCGGTGCCGCCCGGCCGCTTCGCCGCCTGGATGAAGTCCCGTGGCCGACTGGGCGGCCAGAATAAGGTGCCGCGGCTGGTCAGCAACGCCGAGCTGGCGGCAGCACTGACCGCCTTCATGACGGCCGACCGGTAGGGCCGTTGCCGTCGCGGCGGGCGACGGCTCTAATGGGCACCCCGTCCTTCCCCAGATGCAGGATCAGGCATGTCCGGCGACCTCATCATCCGCCCGGTAACCCGGCAGGATTACGACCAGTGGCTGCCGCTGTGGGCCGGCTACAACGCCTTCTACGGGCGGTCGGGACCGACCGCGCTGTCGCCCGACATCACCCGGACGACCTGGGCTCGCTTCTTCGACGCCTATGAGCCGGTGCATGCCCTGGTGGCCGAGAGCGCCGGCCGGCTGCTGGGCCTGACCCATTACCTGTTCCACCGCAGCACGACCGCGATCGACCCCAGCTGCTACCTGCAGGACCTGTTCACCACCGAAGACGCCCGCGGCAAGGGCGTCGGCCGGGCGCTGATCGAAGGGGTGTATGAGCGGGCCCGCAGCGCCGGCTGCCCGCGCGTCTACTGGCAGACGCACGAGACCAACCAGACCGCGATGCAGCTCTACGACAAGGTCGCCGAACGCTCCGGCTTCGTGGTCTACCGCAAGCTGTTCTGACGGGCCCCATCCCCAGAGACAGTCGAGAGTCCGTCCGAGAATGCGCTGAAGGCGAGTCGGCTGGTGGTGATTTCGAGAACCGGAGCGCAGCGAACATCTACGTCCGTGAGCACCGGAAGCGGAGAAATCGCCATCAGACGGCCGCTTCAGTAGCATTATCGGATGGACTCTCAGGCGGCCCGATCCATCAGCGTCGGGTCGTCGTTGCGCACCGAATTGACCCGGGTCGAGACCGGATAGGCCTCGACCGGCAGGTCGGCGGGCGGCGCCAGCACGGCGGCCAGCCGGTCCGGCGGCGCCTGCTCCTCGCCCAACCAGGCAGCCCAGTCCGCCGGTTCCAGCATCACCGGCATCCGGTGGTGGATCGGCCGCAGCCGCTCGATCGCATCGGCGGTAACGATGGTGAAGGTGCGGACCCATTCCTCCGAGTCCGGATCCTTCCAGCCCTCCCACAGCCCGGCGAAGCTCATCGGCCGTCCGTCCAGGCGGCGGACGAAATGCGGGGTGCGATCCGGCGCCCATTCGTAGAAGCCATCGGCCGGGATGATGCAGCGCCGGGCCCGGAACGCCTTGGTGAAACTGCGCTTTTCGGCCAGCGTCTCGGCCCGGGCATTGATGGGCTTGGGGCCGGCGGCGGGGTCCTTGCTCCAGCTGGGCACGAGGCCCCAGCTCAGCAGCTGAATCTGGCCGGGCGCGGCGTT
>NZ_JBYRFX010001016.1:0-5137 GCF_057815775.1 Inquilinus sp. | reverse complement strand
GGTGGCGTCCGCCGCCGACCCGGCCAGGGTGGCGCGGTTCAGGCCGGCGCGCTGGGTCGCGTCGTGCTGGAACAGGATATAGGCGAACTGGTCGAGGCTGATGGTGGCGAAGGTCAAATCCACGCCCAGCGCCGGCACCAGGGCGGAGGCCAGCAGCGCCAGCAGCGGCGCCAGCGACAGCACCGCCAGCACCAGCCACAGCGCTGCCTCGACCCAGGGCCGGGCCCGGCCGAGCGGCAGCACCGGGCCGGTCGGGCCGGTGCGCACCAAGACCGGCGCCCGCGCCGCCGCCCAACGCTGCAGCCCGAGGCCGAGCGCCGCCAGGATGGCCAGCACCAAAGCCAGCGCCGCGACCTCGCCCAGCACCGAGGGGCCGACGCCGCTGAGCCGCTGGTAGATCAGCGTGGTCAGCACGCTGTAGCGGCCGGGGATGCCGAGCAAAGCGGGCACGCCGAAATTGCCGATCGCCGAGACGAAGGCCAGGGCGGCGCCGGCCAGGAAGGCCGGGCGCAGCAGCGGCAGCAGGATGCCGATCAGGATGCGCGGGCCGCGGGCGCCAGCGGCCCGCGCCGCCTCGACCAGGTCGCAGGGCAGGCTTCGAATGGCCGCGGTGACGGCGAGGAAGACCAGGGCCGCATGCTCCAGCCCCATGATCCAGATCACGCCGCCGCCGGAAGAGAGCGGATGGTTCGACCACGGGCCGGTGACGGCGTCGAGCCCGGCGCGGGCCGGGGTGCCGGCATCGAGCAGCCGGATCCAGGCCAGGGCGGCGATCTGCGGCGGGATCAGCATCGGCAACAGGCACAGGAGAGCCATCGGCCCGCGGCGGCGCACATCGGTCAGTCCGATCGCCAGCGCCAGGCCGCCGCCGACCAGCACCGACACGACGGTGGAGCCGAGGCCGGCGACCAGGGTGTTCTGCAGCGCCCGCAGCGTCGCCCGGCCGCCGAGCATGGCCAGCGCCGCCTCCGGCTGAGCCAGACCTTCGGCGAACAGGCGCAGCAGCGGCAAGGCGCAGAACAGCAGCACATAGGCGCCGGCCACGGCCGCCAGGGCCGGGTCGCCCCAGTGGCGGGGGCGGAACGCGATGGAAGTCGTTGCCAGGGAATCGGTCACGGGCGCGCTGGAACTGCGATCGACGATCTCGGAGCCTCCGCGTTTAACCCCTTACGCCGCCCCTGTCTCTCATCTGTCATGCCCGGACTTGATCCGGGCATCCAGAGACTGTCGACAGCTTCTGGATTGCCGGGTCAAGCCCGGCAATGACAGCCGTGGGGAGAGCCGCCCTCACCCCCCGAAGGCGTCGGAGAATTTGCGCTTGTTGTCGGCCACGCCCTTGGACAGCACCTCGTTCGACACCGGCATCAGCTTGAGCGCCGACGCCGCCGGGCGGCCCGGCGGCAGGGCGACGCCGGGCTTGCCGGGGATGTAGCCCTGCTTGGCCATGTAGGCCTGGCCGTCATCCGACAGCAGCCAGTTGATGAAGGTCTTGGCGTCGGCCACGTCGTCCGCCGTCTTCAGGATCGCCACCGGCTCGGTCACCACGGACACGCCGTCGGCGGGATAGACGAAATCGACCGGCGAGCCCTTGGCCTTGGCGTTCAGCGCCATGAAGTCGACGATGATGCCGTACGACTTCTGGCCGGTGGCGACCGCGTCCATGACCGTGCCGTTGCCCTGGCCGGCCACGGCGCCGTTGGTCGCCAGCTTGTCGAGATAGTCCCAGCCCAGGCCGGACTGCGCCGCCACGGTGCCGATGTGGATCACGGCCGCGCCGGAATAGAGCGGGCTGGCCATGATCACCTGGTCCTTGGCGGCGGCGCCCAGCAGGTCGTTCCAGGAGGTCGGCGCCGGCACGCCCGACTTGGTGTTCCAGGCGATGCCGGTCGGGATCAGCTTGGTGCCGAAGAACATCTTGTCCGGGTCGGCGAAGCCGTCCGGGAAGCCGGCCAGCGGCGCGTCGGTGTAGGCCAGCAGCCGGTTGTCATCCTTGAGCTGCTGCATCGCCACCGCATCGGCGATGAACACGACGTCCGGCTGCGGCGCGCCGGCGGCGAATTCGGCCTGCAGCTTGTTCAGCACCTCGGTGGTGCCGGAGCGGAAGAATTCGACCTTCACCTCCGGATGCGCCTTGTTGAATTCGGCGACCAGCGCGGTCATCGCCTCGTTCGGGGTCGAGGTGTAGATCATCAGCGACCCCGGCGCGGCCAGCGCCGCGGTCGAGGCTGCGGCCAGAGTGGCGGACAGGGCGGCGGCGAGGAGCAGGCGGGGGCGCATGTGCATCGATCCCAAGGATTTTAGACAATGGGTGGGGTGCTAGCAGGTTCCGGTTGCAGTTTCGTGACTGGTTCCGCCGCCCAGGGCAAGCCAGTTGCATCGGGCGGTGAGAATCTGACCGGCAGGCCGTTGCCGACGCCCTTCGCCTCGAAGGCCAGGCCGAGCCCATCGCGCAGCACCCGCATGATGCCGGAATGGGCGACGACCAGCAGCGGCGCCGGTCCGTCGGCCAGGATCGGCGCCAGGGCGACCCAGGCCCGGTCGCGGAACATCTCCCAGCTCTCGCCACCCTCCGGGATCATGAAATAATCCGGCCGGTCGGCGACCAGGCGCCCTTCCCAGGCCCCCCAATCGCGTTCGACCAGCCCGGCATCTGTCGTCACCGGCAGGTCGAGCGCTTCGGCCACGATCTCCGCCGTCCGCAGCGCCCGGCGCAGCGGGCTGGCAATAATGCGGCGGATGCCGGCACCGGCCAGCAGGATCGCCGCCTCCCGCGCCTGAGCCTCGCCGAGATCGGTCAGCGGGGCATCGGTGCTGCCGGCGATCACATGGTCGCGATTGGCGGTGCTCTGACCGTGGCGCAGGAAGAAGAAGGGCTGCATCGGTCAGATCTCCACGGTCTCGTCGAGGGCGATGCGGGCGGGGTCGAAGGCCTTGGCCCAGGCATCGCGGTACTTGGCGTCGCCGAAGGCCGGGATCACGACCGCCGAGCCGACCGACCGCGCCAGCTCGGCGTTCTGCGACAGGCGCGGATGCACCGGCCAGCGCAGCGCGATCGCCCGGCCGGACTCCACCGCCTGCCGCGCCGGGGTGCCGGCGGCGACATAGCCGGTGGCGACGACAGGGCCATCCGCAGCACCCCAGCCTTCGAGCAGCAGCTTGGCGGCACCGCCGGTGGCGTTCGGCTTGGCGGCGATGATCGGCCGTGCCGGCGGCGGCTCGACATCCCCGAGCGGTTCGATCCGGCGGCGCAGCGATTCGAGCATCGAGGCGGCGCCGGGCCGCAGCCAGGCCGGGTCGGCGATCAGCCGGTCGATCATGTCGCGATTGGCGTCGCAAACCGCCGGCCGCTGCTCATGCGCCATCGCCGCGGCCAGCGCGATTTCCGGCCCGCGCCCGCCGGCCGGGGCCAGCAGCAGCGACCGCTTGGCGGCGAAGACCGGGGCGAAGGCGGCCAGCCGGTCCTCGTGCCGCGTGTCGTCGTCGCCATAGGAGGCGTCGAGGATGGCGACCCGCGCCGCCGGCGGGCTGCGGTCGACAGCGAAGACCACGGAATCGAAGCCCATGTCGCCGGCATAGAACAGCCCGGCGCCAATCGCGAGATGCAGCCACACCCCGCCGGGCGCATGGCCGGACCGGCCGCAGGTGACGACCAGCCCGTCCGGCAAGGTGTTGCGGCCGAGGGCGAGCGGCCGGCGGTCGATGGCCAGGTCCCGCGGCAATGATTCCAGCACCGGCGGGGTGGCGTAGACCGGCAGAAGGCCGAACCGCTCCACCGCCTCGGGCAACGCGTCGACATGGTCGGGGTGGGCATGGCTGAGCAGGACGGCATCGATCCGGCCGAGCCCGGACAGGTCCGGCCGCATGCCCTCATCCGGCCCGGCGCCGCAGTCGAGCAGCAGGCGCCGCCCGCCCGCCTCGACCAGGAAACAGGCGGGGCCCTTGCCCCCGACGCCTGAGATCGCCCGCACGCTCGCCGCCATCTGATCCTCCGGACCGCCCGATCCTGCCTAGCCGGGAACCGCGATGCGCGCCACCCCGGCGCACGCATTCCTGTTGGTCATGCGGCGATCCAGCCGTGCGACAATCCTGCTGGACTGCTCTATGTACGAAATCCGTCGGGAGAAGGTCACTGCTCGAACTGATGAACGCCACGGCACTGCAAGGCAAATCACCCTTTCCCACGGCTGGCGTTGTCGCTCGATATGAACGGCAGATGTCCCCATCGCTTCTGCCGTCGGGATGACCATGCGGCTCCCGCGCAAGATCTCCAGGGTTTCCGCCAAATCCAAGGCCCGCCTGGCCGCCATGAAGGCCTGGCTTCGGCGGACATGCGGCTGCCACTTTCCGACACGGGAACGCCCCGAGGGCAATTCCTCGGCATTTGAAAATTTCCAAAACAAAAAGACAGAACTGATCGAATGGCCCAGCGGTGTTGTTGTGGACCAAAATTTTGCAATCAGCAGAGAACAATTCGAAGATGAGCGATATTGGCTAGATGTAAATCCAGATGACGGCACGGTAACGTGGTATTTTGTCAAAGGCCTTAAGAAGCAGCTTTTGGGCTGGCCGAGCGGTAAAATCCTGGATTCGGATTTTCAAATTACCCAGGAGCAGCTTGCGGGTGCAAAATATTGGCTGGATATAGATCAGGATACCGGGATCGAAACTTGGTATTATATAGAAGAAGACTTGGATGATTTATTTGCAAGAGCGACTTAGAGGCATCCGAACCGTCGAGCATGCGAAAAATCCCACCCGAGACCAGTCTGGAGATCGTCATGTTCCGGAAGGATTCCGGAGAGCAACTGATCCGCTCACGGTCGTCAGATCTCAATAAGCGTAAAATTTTATCTGATTTTTGGTTGCAGTTGTCTGCGGACATTCCTGCAAATTAACGTTATCTTAAGCTTCTGATTTGCAGAACTTTATTGCACACACGATGTATTGAGCGACATCAAGCTTCACCGGACACTGTTTTTCGAATCTGGCACAGCTTGATCCCACCGCATCGCGGGTCGGTCTCAACGTCCAATAGGGGCGGACGCCATGACGCTCAGACTCTGCATCGCCGCGTGCCTGTTGCTGTCGGCCTGTGGCAACGGTCCCGGCAGCAATGCGCCGCTGGTCGGCGAAGGAC
>NZ_JBYRFX010001015.1:0-20776 GCF_057815775.1 Inquilinus sp. | reverse complement strand
GGTTCAGCGTGTCCCGGGTGTAGCCGACCGCGCGCAACGCGGCGGCATTGAGGATCGCGCGATCGTAAAGGTGCAGCAGGAAGACCGGCGTTTCGGGGGCGGCGTCGTTGAGCTCTGTGATGGTCGGCAGCCGCTTCTCGGCGAACTGATGCTCGGTGAAGCCGCCGACCACGCGCACCCATTGCGGCGGCGGGGTGATCGCGACCTGCCGCTTCAGCATCGCCATGGCGTCGGCCAGCGAGCGCACGCCGTCCCAGCGCAGCTCCATGTTGAAGTTCAGGCCGCCGCGGATGATGTGCAGGTGGTTGTCGATCAGGCCGGGCAGCACCCGCCGGCCCTTGAGGTCGATGATCCGCGTCTGCGGCCCGGCCAGCGGCATCACCTCGTGGTCGGCACCGACGGCGCTGAACGCCCCGTCGGTGATCGCGACCGCGCTGACGGTCGGCCGGGTGCGGTCGAGCGTGGTGAACAGGCCGCGATGCAGGATCACATCGGGCAGACGGGTCTCGGTCATCAGGATCTCTCCTTTGCGAAGGCAATCGGCCGCCCCGGCGGGGCGGCCGCGGCAATGACGGGTGGAGGTCGGGGTGAGCCGGAACTATCCCTCGGCAGGGTCGGAGGGCGGACGGCCGCCCTTCGGCAGGTGCCCGAACATGTGCGGCTTGACCTGGTGTAACCAGGACACGGCGGTCGGCTCCCGGCTCCACAGGCTCTTGACGATCGGCGGGATCTGCTCGCCGACGAGCATGCCCAGAAGCCCGATCAGGGCCACCACCGGGGGCGCCGGCGAACGCACGCCGAGCACCGCGTAGATGACGCCAACGAGAATTCCAACGGCGAGCGACACCAGATAGAGCTTCATGGCCGTTCCTCTGCGACGCGGAGGCTGGACAGGAGGTTACGCGGCCGGACCGCCCTCGCTGGCGTGCTCGCCGAGTGCCCACTTCGAGAAGCGGACCTGGATGCCGTAGGGCGAATGGGCTTTAAGGACTTCCATCACCCCATCATAGGTTTCCGCCCGGGCCCAGTCCTGCTGCAGTTCGAACAGGTATTGCAGCGAGGTGATCGGCACGGCGCCGGCCTGGATCATCCGCTCCATCGACCGAGTGTGGGCTTCCGGCGAGATGTCGCCGCAGGCATCGGCCGGCACGTAGATCTCGAATCCCTCCCTCAGCATGTCGAGGGTCGGAAACAGCACGCAGGCCTCCGTCCACAGCCCAGCGATGACGATCTTCTTCCGCCCGGTGGCGTGGACCGCCTGACGGAACTTGGCGTCGATCCATGAGTTCATCGAAGTGCGATCGATGATGTCGTGATCGGGGAACAGGTCTGTCACCTCCGGCATGAACGGGCCGGAGAAGCTGTCTGCGGCGACGCTCGAGATCACGGCCGGGATCTTGAACAGCTTCGCCGTCTTGGCCAGGATCTGCACGTTGTTGAATGGGACCAGCCGGTCATGCGACTGCACCCCCTGATACATGGCGGGCTGATAATCGATAAGGGCAATGGCGCTGTTTTGCGGGGTGAGCATTTCGTACTTGGACATGGGTCTTCCTCTGCCGAAAATCGGACATTGGGAGGCTGTGGGGAAACGGCCGCGGGCGAGGGTCATTCGACCAGCCCTTCCTCGACGTCATGTGGCCAAAAGTTGGGGGGAAATGCCGGTCGGCCATATCCCCCTGATGGGGGGCCGCAAAGACTGACGCGGGGGGATCGTCAGCCCTCGCACTACCGGCTCTGACTAACCGAGCCGGTCGCCACCGCCGGAGGATGAGAAGGTCGAATTGCCCTGAGCACCATGTGATCGAAGGCCCTACTGCAACGATCAACGCGCCGGAACGAGCGTTAATGTGGTCAATGAGGGCACCTGCCAGACATCTGCTAAGCCGATGATCCGCCGCCTGCGGAGGGAGCCATCGCCCTGGGTTCCAGACAGTCCTGCCCCCGATCATGATGTCCGAGATCAAGGGAGGCTGGACGTCGTCTTCGAACCGGTGATGCCACAGTCCAGTGGCGCGGCACTGCGGCCGGCGTTCCAGCCCCCAAAAACGGGGCCAGAGGCCCCAATTCGGGGGATACGCGGAGCAACGGCATTCGAGCAAGTTCTCGCGACTGTCCGACACCGCCTTTAGCGGCCAGGGGCATTGATTGAACCAACGTTTGAATGGGCTTCATCCTCCGACGGGAGATGCGACATGCGCGCGATCCAGTTCACCGAGTTCGGGGACTTGTCGAAGCTGCACTTGGTCACGCTGCCGGACCCCAAGCCCGACGAAGGGACGGCGGTCGTCCGCATCGCGGCGGCCTCGGTCAATCCGAGCGACGTCAAGAACGTCGCAGGCCAAATGGAGCACACGGTGCTACCGCGCGTGCCGGGTCGCGACTTCTCCGGCGTGGTCGAACACGGTCCCACGGAATGGCTCGGTGCCGAGGTCTGGGGCACCGGCGGCAATATCGGCTTTCTCACGGATGGCACCCACGCCGAACGGATCGCGTTCCCGGTCGCCTCGCTGGTGCGCAAACCCCGCAACCTCGACCACGCGACGGCTTCAGCCATCGGCGTTAATTTCGTCATCGCATGGCTCGGCACCGTGACGTACGCCGGGCTCGAGCCGGGCGAGACGATCGCCGTTGTCGGCGCCGGCGGCGGGGTCGGCGGCGCAGTCGTGCAGATCGCCAAGGCGCGTGGCTGCCGGGTCATTGGGGTCGACCGCACACCGCCGGCGCCGGACTCGCCCGCCGGCCGGCTGATCGACGACTATGTCTCGGCTGATGCGGACGCACCGCAAAAGATTCGGCGTTTGACCGGCGGCGGCGGAGCCGCGGTCGTGTTCGACGCGGTCGGCGGTGTCATGTTCGAGTCGGCGCTCCTGGCGCTCGGCCATCGCGGCCGGCTGGTCGAGATCAGCGGAACCGGCAAGCGCCGCGTCGAATTCGACGCGGTTGATTTCTATCACAACGAGAGCCGTATCTTCGGTGCCGACAGCCGCAAGCTCGACATCGCCGCGTCGACAGTACTCCTGGCCGACTTGGTCCCGGGCTTCGAGAGCGGCGCCTATGTGGCGCCGGTTGTGGCCGCGACCTATCCGCTGGAAGACGCGCGGGCCGCATACGAAGCTGTGGCCGGCAGCACGGGCGGGCGCGTCGTCATCACGCCATAAGGACGGACACCGGTGGTCGGCCAACCCGCAGTTGCGCTGGCTAAAAACGGCCGAGGCAACCGACTGGCTGGCCATCGGCTAATCAAGGTTAGGCGCGGCGAATGGGTTTTGCATGATGCGCAAAGCATTCCGCAACGGGCGGACCGGGCGGGCCGACCGGTTCGTCGATCCGGCTGGGAGCAACCTGCGGCCCTCTCACCCGACGCCGTACGGAACGAAATGGATGACTGCCTTCATCTGCGGAGTCGGCTTCCTTGCCTTGGCCGCGGTGATCAGTGTGTCGCTCGCTTCTGACATTCCGAACACTCCAGCTGGCGTAGATGGCGTGCTTGCCGATCCCACGGGCCGTCCGCTTCATCTTGCAGAGGACGTCGGGGTTAGACGGCCTCGTGCGCGTCAGCCAGATCGAGGCGGACCTGATCGAGGTCTCGGGGGATTGGGCGTAACCGTGTATCATGAAAGGCCTCTATGTGTGCCGGTCGCTCTGTCCCCCAGGCCGGTCCGATGCTGAGCCTTAGCGACATCCTCACCGTGATCGGCGACCCGATCGTCCAGACCGGCGTGCTGGCCCTAATCGGCGCCGTGGTCACCCGCCGGCTGCTGCGGCGCCACCCGACCGGTCGACTGGTCGGCCAGCTCATCTTCTTCGCGGCGCTGACGGCCCTGCTGCTGTACCACGGCATTGTGCCCTACCAGCCTGGGCCGCCGACCACATCTTACCTGCAGCGCGTCTTCGTCGGCCTCGCCAAGGTGGTCTGGTGGATCAACGCGGCCTGGTCGCTGATAAGCATCGTCCGTGTCTTCCTGATCTTCGAACGGCAGCCGAGGGAGGGGCGGCTGCTGCAGGATCTGATCGTTGGCATCATCTATGTCAGCGCGATCCTCTCGGTCATCGCCTATGTCTTCAACGCTCCGGTCGGGACGCTCATCGCCACCTCGGGCGTCTTCGCCATCATCCTCGGCCTGGCAATGCAGAGCACCCTGAGCGACGTCTTCTCAGGGATCGCGCTCAACCTCAGCCGGCCCTATGGCATCGGCGACTGGCTTGTACTCGGCAACGGAATCGAAGGCCGGGTGGCGGAGACCAACTGGCGGGCGACGCACCTTCTCAGCGGTGCCAACGACCTCATCATCCTCCCCAACAGCGACCTCTCGAAGGCGCGGCTGACCAACCTCAGCAGCCCGGAGAGGAGCCAGGGCGTGACGCTGACGGTCCGGTTCCAGCCGACCACGGTGCCAGCCGCGATGCTGGAGGTGATGCACTCGGTGCTGCTCAGCAGCAACTCGATCCTGTTCAAGCCCGAGCCGTCCGTGCTGGTGACGTCCCTGGACGGGAATGCGGTTACGCTTGAGCTATCCTTCCGGGTGGCGGACATGACGGCGACCGGGAGGGCGAAGAGCGAGATCTTCGACCTGATCTACCGTCACGCTAAAGCTGCCGGCCTGGTCCTCTCCCCGTCACCGGAAGCCGGCGGTGCTGGGCCCACCCCGACGAAGGCGGAGGAGGCGCGCACTCGAGACCGCAGCACGCCGCTGCGCCTTCTCGACGCTATTGCGTTGTTCGACACCCTGACTGAGGACGAGAAAGAAGCTCTCGCCTCGACCATGACTCGTCGCACCTTCCGCAGCAACGAGACGGTGGTCGAACAAGGGACGGTGCTGACATCGCTGATGATCGTCCGTAGCGGCGTCGCCACAGTCACCCGCCGGGAGCATGACAGCGAGACGGAGCTACGGCGCCTGGCGCCCGGCGACTTCTTCGGTGAAGGCGGCCTGCTGATGGGCGACGGCGAGCCCGGCACCATCCGGGCCATGACGCTGGTTGTCGTCTACGAGATCACGCAGGAGGGCCTCGCCCCCCTGATGCGTGACCGCCCGGCGATTGCCGAGGAGCTCGGGTCGCTCCTTGCACGACGAACCGCCACGGAGCGGTATCGCCTCGAGCAGGGCGTTGGACACGCCGCTATAGCGTTGGCGCCCAGCTTAGTGACGAGGATACGCCACCTCTTCAAGCTCTGAGCGCAAGATCAGTCGCGACAGGGAGGCACGACAACGGCGGGCGGGCGGGCAACCTTCGCCACCTGCACGCTGCCGAGCTCGCCAGCCGCATCGCCCATGGCTTCGAATAAGACCGAAGGCAGGTCAGGCCATTGGCTATGAACCAGCGCCAGGTGGTGGTCTCCATCAATATCGCGCGAGATCTGGCTCTCCCCGGAGCCGATCGGCGTCTCGACGTCATGCAGATCTTGCACTGTTGCGAGTTTGTCAGTCGCTGAGACATCCCCCTTCCGCGGATCGCCTGCCCCCCATCCGGGGGATCGTCCGAGAAGCCACATAGTGTTCACTCTTCTGTTGGAGCTTCTGACCGATTCCCTAATTGCAAGAGTGGCGACATGGCGGTAGCAACACCAAGATCGGTAAAAGCATTGACGACAAGATCGGCAGTTAAAGTGTCCATGGATCTTCAGCCGACCAGCAACATTTATCAGATCGTCGACTTAATGACCGCTGACGAGATCTCAGTCATCAGGATGGTGCCGGCCTACGCCGAGAGCAAAATTAACGGCATCGTGGCTAATTCCGACATCGAGCGCTTCTTCGCCGACGGCGAAGCACTCCACTCGTACGAAGGGACGTATCGGATGCAGACTCTGGTCGTCGGCAAAACCGTCGCCGGGCCCGGTGCCTTCGTATGATCGAGGGCGAGCTTGGCGAGCCGGAGATCCCCCCTCCCCTTCCCGGCTCGCCCTCACCTTTTCGTCTTAGGAGCAACGACATGCCCTGCTGCACCGACGGCGGGCGTGCGCCCGTCTCGCGGCTAAAGCGGATCACGATCGTCGACGGAGAATTTGCCGGATTCGCAGCAAGTATGACTACCGCGCGGCAAGCGCCCGGAGGCGCAGAACCGTGGAGTGTTGTTGATCCCTCGAATCCGTCGCAAACGTCATCCTCGTCGCCGGCCGCGAAACTCGTAACGCGGTCGGCGAAGGTTGGAGCGCATGGGTCGCCTGCTCGGTGGCTCGGTGCGGAGACCAAACTCGCAAACCGAACATTGGAGACACACAAATGAACCGCGTGACCGTCCTCGTGTGCGCGTCCGCCCTGCTCGCCTTTGCCACAGGGGCAAGCTGGGCGCAGTCAGCAAAAAAACCCGACGCTACCTTCGATTATTCCGGAGGCAGTATTGCGGCCGGTATTGGTTACAGCTGGGGCCATGGTGTTCTCCATTACAAGGGGAATGACTATCCCTTCACGGCGAATGGACTCGATGTCGTCAATGTGGGAGCGGTGTCGGTAGAGGCATCCGGCACGGTCCAACATTTGAACAAGGTCGCGGACTTCCCTGGCAACTTCACCGCGCTCACTGCAGGCATGACCATCGCTGGCGGCGGAGCAGCAAGCACGATGAAAAATCAGAATGGCGTCGTCGTGAACGTCCGGTCGACGACGCAAGGCGTGAATTTGGAGTTGGCACCGGGCGGCATTGGAGTGGCGTTTAGCGGAGCTCCGACACCAACGCCGTAAAGTGGTCCCACGCCTCCCTTTTGCGCGGTACCGAAGAATCTAGCTCAGGTGTCTGCCTAGTTTAGGTGGACACCTTTGTTGGAATAGGTGGGCCAGACGACGACACGCCAAGCCAACGGCCGCGGGCCTGTACCCCCTATCGAGGGCGGGGATGGACGCCACATGGACGTCCACGCCTACCTCCCCGACGTTGTCACCTGCACCGATGAACGGCTGCCAGAAATATAGAGGCATTGGTCATGAGATGGTTCAAGTTCAACACAATTCAACCCGAGCGGCCGTTCGACCAGGCTCTGATCGCCTTCATGGAGATCTCCGCCAATCGCGGTTCCCAGCAGCGATCGATGCACGGCGCCCTCATCGCAATGGCACGCGCCCTGGCGGCAGATGCTCATTCCCCCGCCGTCGCCGAGTCCCTGGCCCGGCTTGCCGAGGCTGAAGTGGCGATGGCGGAATACGAGTTGAAGAGCCTTGATGCAATCGAGGCCTTGGCGACCAAGCTCCAAGTCGCCACACAACCGCAGCCACGGACCTGATTGCCGCCAACGAAAGGGCACCGCGATTGCTGATCAAAAATGCGCAGACCTCGGAGATCGAAGTTGAACGGCTCCATTGGAAGTAGTGGCCGCCTTCAACTTCAGTTCAAGCAGTCTGGCTGTCGCATCGCCGGTCCATTCGAGGGAAGCGACGGCGCAGGCAAGGGCAGCGCGATCTCCCGGATCTGCCACCATCGGTCTGAAAGCAACGCCGGTGTGGTCTCAAGAAACCCGGTGGAGTCGGCGGGCGCGCCCTCTAACTCCTCGGCGCCGATGTCGATCCCACAGGCGGCCGTGTACATGAGGCTTCGTGCTGCGGCGAAACGATCCTCCAAATCAGACACTCCCCGTTCTCGCGAAGGAGTCGGCGCCGCGGCTATGTCGACGAGGCGACGTTCGTGCACGTCGTCGATCCGACAAAGATGGTGCGGCCTTACGTCACCGAAGAAAACGGCTGACGTTCGCACTGGATCCCCGGCACATCACCCGCGACCAGGAGACCAGTCATGAACCATTTGACGCAATCACAGGAGCAGGCCGGGTACGCACACCCGCATAACCCGCTCATCAACAAGGGGACGGCGTTCACCGACGCCAAGCGTCAAGAATCCCGCTTGGAGGGCCTGCTACCGCCTGCCGCCTTTGCAGTCCGCCTGCAGGCAGCGCGCCGGTACGCAGAGATCGCGGCTCTCGGCAATGATCTGCAGAAACACCTCGTGCTGTCCGATCCTCAGGCTCGCAACGAGAACCTGTTCCACGCGCTGCTGATGTCCAACCAGGCCCGGTACATGCCGCCTGTCTACACGCCGACGGTTGGCGAGGCGTGGGCTGCGGTTCCACGGCCGGGCAATGTGGGCGCCCTTCTCCGTGCCCACGCCTATGGCTCGACCTACGTTGTGTGATGGAGGGGAGGAGATGATGCACCGTCCAGCCGATCACGACGTCACGCGAGCGGATCAACCTGCTGGGCTTGCGGCACCGGTTGCTGCTGATGGTCCTGCCGGAGACAGATTGCACCACATTGTTGTGGTCGGCGGCGGTGCGGCAGGGCTGGAACTGGCCACCCGCCTCGGCGACCGCCTCGGCCGCCGCTCGCGCGCGGCGATCAGTCTGGTCGACTGTGCCCGGACCCATTTGTGGAAGCCGCTGCTTCATGCCGTGGCGGCCGGCAGCATCGATCCCGGTGAGTATGAACTGGACTATTTCGCCCAGGCCCATTGGCACGGGTTCCGATACCTCTTCGGCGCGATGATCGGGCTCGACCGCGCTGAGAAACGGGTGCATCTGGCCGCGACCTACGATGAGGATGGGCACCAAATCACGCCGCCTCGTTCGGTCGCCTATGACACGCTCGTGATCGCTGTGGGCAGCGTGACTAATGACTTCGGAACAAAGGGCGTTGCCGAGTATGCTGTGCCCCTTGAGACGCCGGCGCAGGCGGAACGGTTCAACCGGCGCTTCGTCAATGCCTGCTTAAGTGCGCAAACGCAGGACGGCCCGGTGCGCCCCGGACAGCTTCACATGGCGATCGTCGGCGCGGGCGCGACCGGGACCGAGTTGGCCGCCGATCTCCATCGAACGACCCAGGAGGTGGTGGCTTACGGGCTCGACCACATCGACTCGCAGCGCGACATTCGTGTCATCCTGATCGAGGCTGCCGATCGCGTCCTGCCAAGCCTGCCGGATCGCATTTCCAGAGTTACAGCTCAATTGCTCGATCGGATCGGCATCGAGATCCACACCGGCGCCAAGGTTACGGAGGTGACGGCGGAGGGCCTCAGGCTCGGCGACGGCTCCTTCATCGAAGCGGAGCTTGTGGTCTGGGCGGCGGGCGTGAAAGCCCCAGAGGTACTGGGGCAACTCGACGGGCTGGAGGTCAATCGCATCAATCAGCTTGTCGTCGGACCGACGCTGGAGACAACGCGTGATCCCGCAATCTTCGCGATCGGCGATTGCGCCGCCTGTCCGCGCCCGGGAACGTCGGCCACGGTGCCGCCGCGGGCACAGGCGGCGCACCAGCAAGCGACGCATCTGATCGGCCAGATCGAGCGCCGACTGGGCGGACAGCCTTTGCAGAACTATTCGTACCGCGACTTCGGCTCGCTGATCTCGCTCGGCAGATGGAACACCGTCGGCAGCCTTACGGGGCTCATGTCCGGCCGCGGCCTGTTCATCGAGGGCGTGTTCGCCCGGGCCATGTATCTCTCGTTGCGCGTGATGCACGACCGGGCGCTCAAGGGCACCTCGCGCGCGCTGTTCGGGCTGCTGGCCCGGAGCCTGACGCGTCGCGCGGGTCCACGGGTCAAGCTTCACTGAAGCCAGTCGAGACCGACCGTTCACAAACTCGCGGATCTTCACCAGGACAGCGTCATGCGCGCCTGCGCGAGGTGATCTTCTGCGGCGTCTCGCAGCCGCGCTCCAATCCATGACTGTCCCCGTCCTGATGTCGCATTGGTCGCGAAGTTCCCCTGGACGGGCAGCGCCTGATTTCTGAGTCGAACATCGACGATCTGCGGTCTCGCCTGTTGTCATCCAGCAGGAATAGTCTCGAACAATCCCCCAACTACCCAAAGCTACGGTTCAGGAGATGCACCTCGTCGACCCCTATTGGTGCGCGGCGAATTATCTGTCGGCTGGGCAGATCTACTTGTTGGACAACCCGCTGCTCGAACAGCCGCTGGCGATCCAGCACGTCAAGCCCAGGCTGCTTGGACATTGGGGTAAGACGCCGGGGCTGAACTTCATCTACGCTCATCTCAACTGGGTAATTGCCACGACGATTTGGAAATGATCTTCATCTGCGGCCACGGCCATGGCGGGCGGGCGTGGTCGCCAACACCTGTCTCGAAGACACCTATTCCGAGATCTGGGGGAGCGGCGGGCACGACCGGGCCGTTTCAGACCGTCGCGAGGGCTCTGCTGCGACGCTCAAACGTCGAACGGAGCGGGTCACCCTCCGGCAGCGTGCCAGCGAGGCGTTTTCGGATGGCTGCGCCGAGGCGGCCATGTGTTTTTGCCTGGAGGACTTCGCCGGCAGCTTTGTACGCCATCGCGGCCGTCGCATGCACACGCCACTCCGCCAGTGGGACCGTCACACCCTCACAGGCGGCCAGGGCTTCGGCGACATCGGCCATTGCCTCCCATGTCTCGCTGCAGGCCAAGGCAGCCCGCGCGCGCGCTTCCCATGCCAGGGCCAACCACGTCCGCTCGTCGGCTTGTGCTGCCCGGTCGCAGAGGCGCTTCGCGCGCGCGCGAGCCGCGGCGTGTTCGCCGTTCGCGATAAGAGCACCGATCATTCCCCATTCCAGCCCGAGGCGCCAATACCAGTCCAGATGCACTGGCTGCCGCTCCATCTCGCCCTCTGCTGCATGCAGATACTTGAGCGCGGTGCCAATGTTGCCGAGTCCCGTCTCGGCCAAGCCGCAATATACCAGCGCGATCCTGCGCTTGAGAGGCGTGGTTTGGGCATCATGCCCGGCGTCGTGTTCGAATTGTTGAGCGGCGACAGACCCGCAGTGCCGAAGGGTACCTTCGAAATCCATGCCGTGGAAAAGTAAGGCACCTCGAAAGACCTGAAGGAAGCTAGCTGCGGAGAAATCACCGCCTTTTTCAAAGGCTGTGATATTGGTAGCCATGCTCGCGAGTGCGGTGCCGAAGTCCCCAAGCGAAAATATCGACCAGGGTACGCCGATTAGAAGCATCCAGGCAGAGTTGGCCAGCTCTGTTTCGATGACGTCTCGAGGGCTCTCGCGGAGCAGACCGTAGCTGCTGTCCACCAGCTCCTTCACCTCTCGATAGCGCGTTGAGACCAAGCACAGCATGCTAAAGTTGATCTGTGCCCGCGCGATTGTGACGTTGTCGGCGCTGATCTTCAGCCGAGTCAGCGCTGCCTCGCATTCGCGGGCCTCCGCCTTGTTCCAGCCAGATGTCCACAGCCGCCTCGTATGGGCAGCCATTCGTGTGACGTCCCGCTGGATCGGATCGGTTTGTTGCTCGCAAAGCGCCAGCACCTCATCGAGCACTTGAAGGTTGTAGACCAGATCGTACCAGCTGACAGTGTAAGCTAGGCCGAGGAGCGCGCGGCATTGCGCATCGATATCGCCATGGCGGCCAGCCTTCGCCGCGAGTTCCGCATAGGTTTCCCGGGCGCTGACATCAAGAGCCACGCCGGCCTGGATGGTGCCACGCCGTTCCAGAAGCTCGATTTCCGCTGGGATCCGGGCGGAATCGGGCAGGTTGGACGCCAATGCGGAGGCCTGGTCGAGAATTGCCAACGCGTCGCGCCAGGCGAAGCGGCCATTCGCGATGCGCAGGGCGGAGCGCAGATAGTCGAGCGCCCGTGACCAATCGCCGGCCAGGGCGAAATGCTGCGCAAGCCTAGTCGCCACCTCGTCACGCTGTTCCGGCGGATAGATCTCTTCCAGCCGTTCGCCCACAGCGCGGTGCAAGCGTGCGAGACGCGTCGGCCCGATTCGATCATAAAGAACCTGCCGGTAGATCGCGTGACTAAATGCGTAGGTGCGGACAAGCTTCTCGCCGGGAAGCCTCAGCAACTCGCCTGGGCGTGCTGCGCAAGAGGGGAGGTCATCACAGAGAGACTCGAACGTTGGCTCGTCCATCTCCGCTACGCTCGCCGTCAAAGCCGAGTCGAAGGGATCGCCAACCACGCTTGCGATTTCAAGGATTCGTCGTTGCGTATCTGTCATCCCCTCGAGTTCTGTCTCGATCGCGCGCCGAAGTGTCGGAGGCGTCTCACTTGCTAGTTTGCTCAGGGGGATGAGGAGTCGCCAGCCAAGTCCTGTCCGTTCAACGTGCCCATGCTGAAGCAGATACTCCAGCACGACCCGCATGAACAACGGATTGCCGCCGGTAAACTTTTTGATGAATTGGCCAAACTCTGAAGAATTCAACTTCGCCTCAGTGCTGCCCGACAAAATCTCGTTGATGGCCGCCACAGACAGAGGCGTGAGTTCTACTTCGACGGCGAACTTGTGCAGGGCAAGATCCTGCGTCATCTGGCGCAAAGGTCGCTGAACCGCCGTCAGGTCCTCCGGCCGATATGTTGCAATCAGCAGGAGCTTCGCGGACGAGCGACGCCGACACAACGCCGAGATCAGGTCAATGGTCGCGAAGTCGGCCCAGTGCAAATCCTCCAACACCAGGATCAGCGGACGCTGCGTCGCTAGCGCCTCGAACAGGCTGCACGCCTCACGCACCATTCGACTCGATGCCCCGAGAGTCGCCTGCTGCTGCAGAACCAGCCGCTGGGCCGCGGAGAACTGCGCCGGCATCTGGGCAGCCCAGGACGGAGCTATGGCTTCGAGAGCCCGAGTGGCTCCGGTGCCAGCAGTTTTGCAGATCTCGCCCAGCGCCTCGAAGATCGGGTAATAGGGCTCTGCCCCCGCGAAACTCTCGACGCAATGGCCTTGTGCCACGACGAGATCGTCGTCGGCCGAGGCCCGGGCCAGGAACTGCTTCACCAGCGTCGTCTTGCCGAACCCCGGCTCACCGGTGATGAACACCGACTGTGGCTCACCTGCAGCCGCACACTCAAGCAGCGCTAAGAGGCTCTCCAAAGGCTCGACGCGGCCGGCGAACACGCCCAGATCGACAGCGGGTCCGAGCTTTCCATCCAAAGAAGGGCCGGCCAGCAGCCTGCCGATGAAGCGATAGCCCCGGCCCCGATGCGTCTCGATGAAGCGGGGGCTGGAGATGGTGTCGCCCAGCGCGGCTCTGATGGCCAGGATATGGCTCTTCAGCACCTCGGGCTGGACGTGCACGTCCGGCCACAGTGCTTCCAGCAGATCCTCGTGAGTGACGAGCCGGCCAGAGTTCTCGGCCAAGTGGCGAAGGACATCGAACGATTTCGGCGTCAGCCTGACGCGCTCATCCTGGCCCCCAGCGTGGCTGCGCCAGAGACAGAGGTTCTCCCGATCGATCCAGATCGACGACCCCTCCGTCACGTCGGTCATGACATGCCCTCCTTTGGCGAAGATGCCGGACATCGCCTCAATCCCGGCGAGTCAGCCCCTGATGCGGCGTCAGCGCAAGCATATCCGAAGGTTGTGGCCGCTTATGCCAAGCTTCGTACGAGTATCGGAGAACGACAGGCCGACGCGCCTTCCGGACGGCCCTGCTCGCCAAAGCCGGACCGGTCATAAGCCCCACAGCCCAGTAGGGACGGACGCCCGCACCGGCGGATCCTTGCCTTAGCTCTCCCCCGCCTCGGCCACCTCGTCCCCCCATCGGGGGGATATCGCCGAGCTGCATATCGTCCCAACTTTGACCATGTCACCTCAAGGGTGCTTCCGCGGGCCGGCGAATAGCGGATCGAACGCACAAACGGCACTCGAAACCCAAACGGAGCAAAATCATGAAGCGCATTCACTGGATCCTCGCGACTGCGGGCCTGAGCGTTGCCCTCGCCGCACCGGTGTTCGCAGAGAATCGCAGCGGGAATCTCACCGTCTCGGGCGTCAGCGTCGCCGCCGGCGTGGGCTACACGCGCGGCGACGGCGTGCTGCACTTCAACGGGAAGGAATACCCGTTTGCGGTGAACGGCCTGAGCGTGGTGGACGTCGGCATCTCCCACTTCGACGGGGTCGGTGACGTCTACAATCTGAAGCGTTTGGAGGATTTCCCGGGCACGTATGTCTCGGCCGGCGCCGGCGCTACAATCGCGGGCGGCGGCGAGGTTGCCGTGCTCGAGAACCAGAAAGGCGTCCGCGTCGAATTCCATTCCACGACACAGGGGCTCAAGGTCAATCTTTCCGCCGATGGCGTCGCGGTGGCGCTGAAGTAGGAGGAATAGGTGCCCGGGGCCTCCATCGCGTCCTGGCGCATCGAGCGCCAGGACGATGCTGCGCTGTTGCGGCTGAGCGGCGACTGGTTGGTCAGCGGATCGGGGCTTTGCGCGGTGGCGGACCTTCGGCGGATCGTCCTCGAGGCTGGCACCTGCGCGTCGCTTCGCTTCGACACCACCGACCTCGCGCGATGGGATAGCGCCCTGGTGGCGTTTGTTCGGGCGCTTCAGACGACCGATGTCGACGGCCGCCGCTTCGAACTGGACCTGACGGGCCTTCCCGAGCCGGCCCAGCGACTGCTGTCGCTGGCGTCCGCCGATCATGGCGAGCCCGCCGCCAGCGGTGCGCTCGCCCGTCACTCGCTCGCCTGGCGCGCCGGAACCTCAGCGCTGAGCTGGTGGGCGGAACTGGTTGCCTCGGCGGAGTTGCTCGGTATCTCGGCCCTGTCCATCGCCCCCGCCTTGCGTGGACGCTTGCTCGCGCGATCCGTCGATGTGATCTCCCTGATGCGCGACTGTGGCAGCGGGGCATTGGGCATCATCGCGGTAGTCAATGGCCTGGTCGGCGCCATCCTCGCGTTCGTCGGGGCGATTCAGCTCCAGCGGTTCGGCGCGGCGATCTATGTCGCGAACCTCGTTGGCGTCGCCGTAATTCGAGAGATGGCGCCAATCATGACCGCCGTCGTGATGGCCGGGCGAACCGGCGGCGCGTACGCCGCACAGATCGCAACCATGGAAGGAAACGAGGAGATCGACGCGCTGCGCGCACTGGGTATATCGCCCTATCAATACTTGGTCGTTCCGCGCGTGGCCGCCTTGGTCGCCATGATGCCAGTAATGTACTTCTACGCCTGCTTGATCGGGTTGGGCGGCGGACTTCTGGTCAGTGTCGCAATGTTGGACATGTCGCCGACCGTTTTCCTTGGGCAGTTGCGCAGCGCGGTGCTGCCGACAGAGTTCTATATCGGACTGTCCAAGAGCATCTGCTTCGGCGCTTTCATTGCGCTCGCCGGCTGTCGAATGGGGCTCAGCGCTGGTCGGAGTGCAGCCGACGTCGGTCGTGCTGCAACCGGCGCCGTCGTGGCGGGAATCATCGGTGTGATCACGCTCGATGCGGTGTTCGCCGCGTGCGCCAATGTGCTTGGGATCTAAGGGGCGCACCATGGCGGATACAGGCGCCGAGCTGCTGCGCTGCGACAAGCTGACCTTGGCGTTCGGTCCAAAGCTGGTCCAGGCGGATGTCAGTTTCTCGGTGCGTCGGGGATCGATCTTCGCCGTGATGGGCGGGAGCGGCTGCGGCAAGAGTACCGTACTGCGGGCCTTGGCGGGACTGTTGCCGCCCACGCGCGGCAAGGTCCTGGTCGACGGCGAGGACCTCTGGGCAGCGGACGCGGCGCGCAAGATCGCCATCGGCCGCCGGTTCGGCGTGCTGTTCCAAAGCGGCGCGCTCTGGAGCTCGCTGACCGTCGGCCAGAACGTCGCGCTGCCGCTGCAGATGCTGACGCAGCTCGACGCCGCGTCGATCACGCTCCTGGTGCGCCTGAAGCTGGCGCTGGTCGGCATGGCGGGAGCGGAGGACATGCCGCCCGCGGCGCTAAGCGGTGGCATGCGCAAGCGGGCGGGATTGGCGCGCGCGCTTGCTCTCGATCCGGACATTCTGTTTTTCGACGAGCCGTCGGCGGGCCTCGATCCGATCGCGTCGCAGCGTCTCGACGAGCTCATCCTTGAGCTTCGCGACGGGCTTGGAGCCACGGTGATCCTTGTGAGCCACGAGCTTCCCAGCCTGCTCGCAATCTGCGACGACGGCGTGTTCCTCGACGCCGACGCGAAAACCGCGATCGGGCACGGCGCGCCGCGGCACCTGCGCGACACCTCGACCCATCCGACGATCCAGGCCTTCATGCGGCGCTCGTCCCCCGCGACCGCCACCATGGAGCGTGCCCATGTTGGCCTCTAGGCCGGCGGCCGTCGGCGGTTTCCTGCTCGGCGGCCTAGCGATCGTGGTCGCGGCGATCATGTTCTTCGGCGGCGGCGAGATCTTCGCCGTCAAGACCAAGGCGGTCGTCTTCTTCGAAGGATCGGTCGGCGGTCTCGTAGAAGGCGCACCGGTGACGTTCCGCGGCGTGCGCGTCGGCTCGGTCTCGCACGTGGCGGTGGTGCTCAATCCGGACGACATGAAAGCGAACATTCCGGTCGATCTGGAGCTCGATCGGCGCCAAGTGACGTTGGCCACCGGGGCGGCCGGGCAGCCGCTGCTGCGCCGATTGATCGAAGCAGGCTTGCGCGCGAAGCTGGTGTCGGAGAGCCTCGTCACCGGGCAGATGCTGGTCGAACTCGACCTGAGCCCGGAAACGCCGGCGCATCTTACGGGCGGTGGGGATTCGGCGATTCTCGAGATTCCGGCAGTTCCCTCGGATATCGAGGAGTTGCGCCAACAGCTGACGCATGCGCCGATCGCTGAGACGGTGGCGCAGGCGCTGCACACCTTGGTCGCGGTTGAGAAGGCCGCCGATCAAGTCAGCGCGAACATCTCTCCGCTCGCGGCGAGCGCGCAACACGTGCTCGATGACGCCAGCCGAACCCTAGACGTCGCCGGGGCCGCAGTGCAGCACCTGGAGCAGGGCGCCACCTCAACCCTGGATGAAGCACGCGGGCTTGGCCGTGATGGGCGTCAGCAACTCGCCGCGCGGGGCGCGGAGCTCAGCCGAGCTCTTGGCGATGCCGACAAGGCCTTGGGTGATGCCGACAGGATGCTGCAGGCCGTCAACGGTCTGGTGCTGTCGGCGACCAGCCTGATTGCGCCGCGCTCCCAGGCGCGCAGCGACCTGGAGGCCATGTTGCGCGATCTGTCCGCCAGCGCTGGCGCGTTGCGTGATTTCTCCCAGACGATCGAGCGTGATCCGAGCGTCGTTCTGCGAGGGAGATCGTCACGATGAAGGGTTGGCGTCGTCCCGGGTTTGCCCCGGCAAGTTTGGCGATCGCGATCTTGGCGTCGGCCTGCAGCTCCGCGGGGCCGTCGCCGGAGCTCTACGTGCTCGGCGACGCCGCCCGACCCAAGCCGGAGCAAATCTCTCAGCTCGATGACCGGATCGTCGAGGTCAAGCCGGTCCGGGTCCCGGATTATCTCGACACGACCGATATCGTCACGCGTGGACCCGGCGGCCGCATCGTCGCAAGCCAGAGCGCGCGTTGGGGCGAACGGCTGTCGGTTGGCGTGACGCGCGCCGTCGCGACATCCCTTGAGGTGCGCCTGCCGCAGCTCGTCGTGACGTCGTCGCCGCCGCCGGAGCAGCCCCGCTGGCAGGTGCTGATCGATCTCGACGCGTTCGAGGTTCAGCCCGGCGGGCCTTCCGTGATGACCGGGCGCTGGAGCATCTGGGAAGGCCGCGGCGGCCAAAAGCTCAGGGAAGAGAGATTTTCACTGAGCACACAGGTGGGCCGGGGCAGCGATCAGGAGGTGGTCGAAACCATGACCCTGCAGGTCGACCAACTCGTCGATCGGATCGCGCCGGCGTTGCAGACCGAAGCTCTCGCCAAGGCAGCCCGATGAGATCCGCAATCATCTGGCCCGAGAAGTCGGAGACCCACGTGTCGTAGCCAGGAACGCGGTTGTCCTCGGCGGTATCGGCCGGCCCTGCAGGTCTGATGTCGAGCGCGAGGGGGCACGTTCCCCCGCAGCGGCCCGCTCGCCCCCCCATCGGGGGGATATGGCTGACCGGCATTTCCCGCCAACATTGGCCATGTGACCTGGAAGGGTGCTTCCGCGAACGGTCGAACAGCGGATCGAACGTACAAGCGGTTCTCGAAATTCGAACGGAGCAATGTCACGAAGCGCATTCACAGCGTCCTCGCGACTGCGAGCCTGACCCTGCCCTCGCCGCGCCGGGGTTCGCAGAGAACCGCAGCGGCTCTGGGGTGTCGATGCCGATCGACCAGGGGTGCCGCACGGCCCGATCCATCGCGCTCCAGTCGATGATCGCCGCAGCACCGGGGCGACGTGGTCGGAGGGAGCGACCTGACGGCTGGCGGCCGTCCCGACATCCAGATCGCCTTCGGAGGCACAGTATGATGTTACGGATCGCGGCGAGCGTGTTGCTCGTGTTGCTATCGGCAACTCTGGCGGGAATCGGAACCGCCAGGGCCGACGATGCCGGTAAAGGAAAGCTCACCGGGGATTGGGGCGGCCTTCGGACGGATCTCGCCAATGCCGGCGTCGACTTCCAGTTCGGCTACACCTCCGAACTCGCCTACAACCCGACCGGCGGCACCAAGGACCAGTTGAGCTATGACGACCAGCTGTCCTTCGGTGCCACCTTCGACCTCGACCGCCTGCTGGGGGTCCATGACGCCAAGATCCAGCTGACGATCACCGACCGCAACGGCCGGAACCTCAGCGACGACGCCCAGCTCGGCACGCTGCAGCAGGTGCAGGAGGTGTTCGGCCGCGGCCAGA
The DNA here is from genome assembly GCF_057815775.1 of Inquilinus sp. Classification (NCBI taxonomy): domain Bacteria; kingdom Pseudomonadati; phylum Pseudomonadota; class Alphaproteobacteria; order Rhodospirillales; family Rhodospirillaceae; genus Inquilinus; species Inquilinus sp. The sequence goes on along the minus strand of NZ_JBYRFX010001015.1, from coordinate 2,299 downwards.
CCTGGCGCCTGACCCAGTTCTGGTATGAGCAGGCGTACTTCTCAGGCCTGCTGGACTGGAAGATCGGCCGCCTGACCGTCGGCGAGGATTTCGCCAGCTTCAGCTGCAAGTTCGAGAACCTGACCTTCTGCGGGTCGCAGCCCGGCAACCTCGTCGGCAACTACTGGTACAACTGGCCAGTCAGCCAATGGGCCACCCGGGTGAAGGTCAACATCCCCGGGATCGGCTATATCCAGACCGGCGCCTACCAGATGAACCCCGGCTTCCTGAACGTCGACCAGGCGGTGCTGCTGACTAACCCGCCCGGCACCACCGGCGCCATGGTCCCGGTCGAATTCGGCTGGACCCCGACCTTCGGCCCGTCCCAGCTGCCCGGCAGCTACAAATTCGGCGCCTGGTACGACACCTCGACCGCGAACGACGTCTTCCGGGACGACGACGGCAACCCCGAGGTGCTCACCGGCCGGCCGTTCGAGGACCGGCATGGGCGATACGGCGCCTATATCAACTTCCTGCAGCAGGTCACGCGCCCCGATGCCAGCAACCCGGGCCGGGGGCTGAGCCTGTTCCTCAACGCCACCATCGCAGACCAGCGGACCTCGGTGATCGACAACCAGATCGCCCTCGGCCTGATCTACACCGGGCCGTTCGATGCCCGCCCGGCGGACGAGATCGGCTTCGCCTTCGGCCGCACCCATGTCAACGACCGCGTGGCCAGGGGCCAGCGGCTGCTGAACGAGGCGGGACTCGGCCCCGTCGCGGTGCAGGATTCCGAATACGCCTTCGAGCTCTATTACGGCCTGCAGGCGACCGACTGGCTGATGGCGCGCCCCAACATCCAGTACATCCACCTTCCCGGCGGCACGAGCCGCAACGATGACGTCCTGGTGCTGGGCCTGAAGAGCTCCATCGACTTCTGAAAAAACAAAGAGGAGCCGAACAGATGTCGCCCATTTCAAGATCGCGGCCGACCCTCCTGATATCAGGGTTGGTCTATGGCCTGATCGGCCTGGCGCTGGCGGCCGGCGGCGTCTGGCTCGGCCTGCTCGGCGGCTCGCTCTACTACGTCATCTCAGGTGTCGGTATCCTGCTCACCGGCGGGCTGCTGATCGCCGGCCGGCCGGGGGCGCTGTGGGTCTATGCCGCCGTGCTGATCGGCACCCTGGCCTGGGCGGTCGCCGAGATCGGCTTCGACTGGTGGCCGCTCGCGGCCCGGGGCGACGTCATCTTCGTGCTCGGGCTGTGGTTGCTCATGCCATGGATCACGCGGCCCCTCAGCCATCCCGGCGGCCCATCCCGCACGATCATGACCCTGCCGCTCTGGGCCGGGGTGGTCGCGAGCGTGGCGGTGCTGGCGGCCGGCCTGTTCTCCACCTATCACGAGGTCGACGGCACCATCGCCGCGGCCGCATCCCCGCCGCCGCAGCTGCCCTCCGGCCAGCCTGACGAGGATTGGCGCGCCTATGGCCGAGGCGAGTCCGGGCAGCGCTATTCGCCGCTGGCCGAGATCACCCCGGCCAACGCCAAAAACCTCAAGGTCGCCTGGACCTTCCGCACCGGCGACCTGCCCGGGCCGAACGATCCCGGCGAAACCACCTTCGAGGTCACGCCGATCAAGGTGCGGGACACGCTCTATCTCTGCTCCCAGCACCAGCGCCTGTTCGCCCTGGACGCCAGGACCGGCGCGTTGCGCTGGTCCTACGACCCCAAGGTGCAGAACAACCCGACCTTCCAGCACCTGACCTGCCGTGGCGTCTCCTATCACGAGACCGCGGCCGGGGCGGTCGACACCGCGGGGAAGCCGGCGCCGGCCGATTGCCCGCGCACCATCTTCCTGCCGGTCAATGACGGCCGCATGATCGCGCTCAACGCCGAGACCGGCGCGCTGTGCCAGAGCTTCGGCGACCACGGCACGCTGAACCTGCAGGAAGGGATGGGCGTGCAGACGGCCGGCTTCTACGAGCCGACCTCGCCGCCGATCGTCAGCGACAAGATCATCGTCATCGCCGGTGCCGTGATCGACAACTACTCGACCCGGGAGCCCTCGGGCGTCATCCGCGGCTTCGACATCCACACGGGAAAGCTGGTCTGGGCCTGGGATGCCGGGGCGATCGATGAGAACGCCCTGGCCTCCGCCACCCACACCTACACGAACAACTCGCCCAATTCGTGGATGACCGCGTCCTACGACCCGAAGCTGGGCCTGGCCTACATGCCGATGGGCGTGCAGTCGCCCGACATCTGGGGCGGCAACCGCACCCCGGAATCGGAGCGGTATTCGAGCGCGCTGGTGGCGCTG
>NZ_JBYRFX010001014.1:0-6279 GCF_057815775.1 Inquilinus sp. | reverse complement strand
CCGCCAGCGTGTCGACCAGCTGTTCCGGCGTGATCTCACCCAGGAACATCTTGTTGTGCTCCGGCGTCAGCACCGTGGCGTTGAAATCGGGATAGGCGACCTGCAACCCGCCGCCATAGAGGCTGAGCCCGCTGGCATTGGCGGCGGACTCATAGGCGCTCTGCAACACCGCCGGCCAGGCCACCCCGGCGCGGGTGACGCCGACGCCGCCGGTCTCGACCAGCGTCTTCTGGCCCTTCTCCGACATCGCGAATTTCAGGAAATCGACCGCCTCGTCGGCATGCTTGCTGTCCTTCAGCACCATGAAGGCCAGTAGCGCCACCTCCAGGTCGGTCGCCTTGCCGGCGCCGCCAGCGACGGCCGGGAAGTTGAAGCTGCCCCAGGGGAAATCGGCCCCGGCGCTGTCGGTCAGCTCGGTCGGCAGCCAGGAGCCGACGAGTTCACCGGCGCTGTCGCCCAGCGCGATGGTCTGCTGTCCGGCCGGGTACTGGAAGCCGCGCGCATCCTGGCTGATGCAGCCGCGATCCCACAGCTGCCGCTCCGCCTTCGCCGCCGCCAGCACGGCCGGGTCGCGCCAGCCCTCGCCGGTCTTGTCCTGGAACAGCTTGAGGACGGCGCCGGCGCCCTTCTGCCGTTCGATCAGATGGCTGAAATACAGCAGGTTGTAGCCGCCGACATTGCTCTCGATCACCAGGGCCTCATGCCCCTGCCCGGCCACGGCGGAGCACATCGCCAGCAGATCGTCCCAGGTCGCCGGCGGCGCCGCCACTCCGGCGTCTTTGAGCATGTCCTTGTTGTACCAGAAATTGACGGTGTTATAGACGTAGGGCACGAGGTAATGGGTCTGGCCGTCGGCCAGCAGATCCAGCGTGCCGGGCAGGAAGACGTCGCGGAACGGCTTGCTCTCGCCCGCGATCGGCGTGCCCAGCGCGGCATCGATCGGGTGGCCCAGCCCTTCCTTCATCAGCCCGCCGGCGATCTGGTCGGCATCCTGGTCGACGAAGTCGATGGCGGTGCCGGCGGCCAGCGCGCTGCGGATCTTGGTCTGGTTCTGACGGCCGTTCCAAACCGCCTGGAAGGTCACGTCGGGATGCGCCTGGCTGTAATCGGCCATCAGCGCCTGCAGCGCCTTGGCCTGCGGCTCGGTCTCGTTCCACATCGACCAGAAGACGAGCTTGACCGGATCGGCCGCCACGGCCGGTGATGTAGCGATGGCCCCGAGCAAAATGGCGGCGAGCGCGCCGAGATTCTTTTTCATCCCCACCCCCTGGCTGTGCGGCAACGCCCTGTCACTAGCGGGCAATGTTGAAAATTATTTTCTGTGTGCGATCATTCCCATCCCGCGCCGGCCTGTCAACCGCCCTTGTATGTCCGACGTTTTATGGATTGACTGCGGCATTGCCCGGCGGCCAAGACACCGCGCCCGACGACGTCATAGTTTGAAACTAATTTTCAGGAGAGATCGAGAATGGCGAAGCGACCCGGCGCCCAGACTGGCAGCACGGCCCCGGGTGCGGTGCTGGATGTCATCGGCCAGCTGCGCGCCATGATCGACGGCACCAGCCCGGTCGACCGTGCCGTGGCCGAGACCATCCTGAAGGCGCCGGAGCGCGCGGCCAGTGCGGCGATCGGCGACCTGGCGCGCGAGGCCGGGGTCAGCCCGGCCTCGGTCACCCGCCTCGCCCGCCGCATCGGCTTCGACAGCTTCCAGGCCTTCAAGCTGCGGCTGGCCCAGGCCCAGGCGCTCGGCGCGCCCTACCTCGCCCGCACCGACCGGCGGCAGGAGACCACGCCGGCGCATATGGCCGAGCTGGTCGAGCACGTCTTCGACATCGGCCGGGAAACGATCGAACAGGCCCGCGCGGCACTTGACCCGACCGCGCTGGCCGCGGCGGTCGACACCCTGGCCCAGGCCGGGCGGATCGAGATCTTCGCGGTCGGCGGCGGCAGCGGCAGCGTTGGCTTCGATGCCGACCTGCGCTTCTTCCGCCTCGGCATACCCGCCGCGTCGCGCTCCGACGGCCACATCATGCGCATGGCCGCCTGCGCCCTGCGCCCCGGCGATGTCGTGCTGGCGATCTCGCAATCCGGCGAGACCGAGGATGTGATCGCCGCCGCCACCATCGCCCGGGAATACGGCGCCCAGGTGATCGCCCTGGCGCCGGGGGCGTCGCGCCTGTCCGCCCTGGCCGATATCCGGATCAGGCTGACCCTGCCCGAGCACCCGGACATCCTGAAGCCGACGGCGGTGCGGCTGGCCTATATGATGGCGGTCGACGTGCTGGCCACCGGCTTGGCCCGCCGGCTCGGCGACCGCAGCCTGGAGCGGCTGCGCCGGATCAAATACCACCTCAAGGTGATGGACCACGGCGAGGAAAAGACCTGAGCCGACGGCCGTATCATTGACGCCGGCGCCAGCGGATCGTTAATAGACCGGATAGTCGATGAATATGGTCCGGCCCGCCATCAGCGGTCGGCAGGATGGATGCCGATGCGCAAGCTCGACCCCGAGAAGCACGAGGCCAAACGGCAGCAGATCCTGCGCGCCGCCACCGCCTGCTTCGCCCGGCGCGGCTTCCACCAGACCCGCACGGCCGAGATCTGCGCCGAGGCGGGCATGAGCCCCGGCAACCTGTTCCACTATTTCGACAGCAAGGACGCGATCATCGCGGCGCTGGTCGAGGAGGAGCGGCGCGAGGCCGCCACCATCTTCGAACAGCTGCGCCAGGCCGACGACGTGCTGGCGGCGCTGCTCGACCTCGTCGATGTCGCCATCGCGGCGCTGGCCGACCGGGCCGAGGCCCGGCTGGCCGTGGAGATCAGCGCCGAGGCGATGCGCAATCCCCGGATCGCCGCGATGTTCGAACGGTCCGACGCCGAGACCAAGGCGGCGCTGATCGACATCCTGGCCCGCGGCGTGGAGCGCGACCAGATCGATGCCGCACTGGACCTGCCCAGCACCGCCGGCTGGCTGATCGCCCTGTTCGACGGCATGATCAGCCGCGCCGCGATCGACCAGACCTTCGAGGCCGCGGCCCAGGCGCCGATGCTGCGCCTGCTGATCGCCCGCTTCCTGAGCCCGCAGCCTGTCGCCTAGCGGATCCAGTCGATGAACGGCGTGTCGGGGTCGCTGACATAGAAGGTGACGACCCGCATCGGTTCGGTGCCGCTGCGATTGAACCCGATCATCTTCACATCGGGCGGCTCGACCATCGCCTCGCCCGCCTTGACCGTGACCGGCGCCCGCCCCTCCAGCTCGAGGGTGAAGGCGCCCTCCAGGATGTACAGCGTCACCGGGAAGCGATGGGTGTGCAGGCCGATCTTTTCGCCGGGCTCGAGGGTCGCGGTCAGCACCCGGATCTGCTGTTCGTCGCCCTTGGGCATGCCGGCGGCCAGCTGGCTCAGCGCCACCACCTCCTGCGCCGAGGCCGCGGCCGACCCCAGCAACAAAGCGGCAAGAGTACAGCCGAATTTCAGCGATCGATTCATAATGAAGCCCCGATATCTGCCAGACCAAGGCCTCTATCGTGCGGCAACCCCCATGCTTTGGAAGGTCCATGAACCGGCCCGATATCTAGGCCATGATGAGGTCAGGCCAGCGTGAAGTAGATTTCGACTTCAATCACCCAATCCGCGCCGGTTCTGCGCCATTTGGCGGTGTAGCTGCCGGAGGCGAGCGCCAGGCCGGTGGTGGTGACGCCCTGCCAGTGCCCATGTTCGAGCGCGATCGGCTCGACCGGCGAGATCACGATGCTGTCGGGCGTGCGGGTGTAGATCGTCCGCAGCGGCGCCGCGAATTCACGTTCCCAGGCCGCGAGCTGGGCCTTGCGGCCGGAGATCACCGCACTGTCCGTGCCGGTGACGAGGATGGCGGTCGGTGCCAGGACAGGGCCGATGGCGGCAAGATCCGCTTTGGCCAGGGCGCGGTTGAAGGCATCGCGACGCTGGCGGATGGCGTGGTCGGGGGCAGCGTTCATCTCGGGGGCTTCCGGCGGAGGATTCGATGGCGGCGAGTGTGCCCGCCGCGGCAGCGATGGTCGACCGCCGACCTTCGCTGCCAGGGCGAACGCCCTATTCGTGCGCGCCGGGCGTGCCGCGTACCCAATAGCCCGAGGACCGGATCCACGCGGCCGGATGGCCCCGCGTTTCAGTGATGTAGGTGCGGACGGCGCGGGCGGCCAGCGCCTCGGCCGCGATCCAGACATAGCCGTCGCCTGGCGGCAGCTCGAGATCCGCCAGCGCGGCAATGAACAGCGCGCCATCATCCGCAGCGTCGGGGCCGCGCTCGATCCAGACCGGTGTCCAGTTCGACCGCGCTTCGAACATCTGGCGCTCCACCTCGTCGTCGATCACGACCACGGTGGTGACGGGCACACCCGGTCGCAGCTCCTCGACCCGCCGCCCGATGGCCGGCAGCGCCGTCTCGTCGCCGATCAGCAGGTACCAGTCGAAATCGTCATCGACGACGACGGATCCGCGGGGGCCGCCGATCTCCATCGTGTCGCCCACGCCGGCGGTCATCGCCCAGGCCGTGGCCGGCCCCGCCTCGTGCAGGGCGAAGTCGATGACCAGCGTGCCGGCCGCCGTGTCGAAGCTGCGCGGGGTGTAGTCGCGCATGCAGGTCTCGCCGCTCGCATCCGGCAGGAACAGCTTGATGTGGTCGTCGGGCCCGTCGCTGGTGAAATCCGCCAGCTCCGGCGATGCGAAATGGATGCGCTGCATCCGGGGCGTCAGCCGTTCGACCGCGGTGACGGTCAGCAGGCGGCGGCGCGTGTCCCGGCGCACCCGGTTGATCTGGTGGCGGGACGTGATGATGTCGTCAGTCATGGCATGTCCTTGTCGACCAAAGATGCAAGGCGTGGGGGCTGGCGGGGCCGCGGACGGGAGGGGTCACGAGGCCGGCTCGCAAAACGGCAGAAGAAGAGCCCGATGGCGGGCGCCCTTGGCGTTCCCGGGATCGGGGGCCGTGATTTCTGTTGGACGCTTGAGAGCCATACATCGAACCCGCGCGACGAGGCCGCCTGTGCGCCGGGCACCGGCAGTCCAGATTGCGCGTTGGTTGACGTAAACGCTTACGGCCGCCCTCAGATCAGCGACGACAGCGTGCTAGCACGGCGCCGGATCCGGCTCACGCTGCAAACCCGGCGCTGTCAGCGGATGGTGATGCTGGTTCCGAGGATCAGGCGACCTGCCCGGTGATCCGCTTGTGGGCATCGGTGAGATGCAGCCCGTGCGCCTCGATATCGTCGAGGCATTCGTCGACATCGACGCCGGGCAAGGGCTCGCCCCGCACCATGGTGAGCGTCTTGAAAGGGGTCCAGGGACCGAATCCCGACGGCAGGTTCTCTCCGGTTTCGCTCGCCGTGAACCCGAAGACCCGGCCATCGGCCTTGAAAGCGTGAATGCGCATGAGTGATCTCCCGAAGGGTCGCCCCTCCTCCCATAAACCAGGCCGGTGCGGTCTTGGAAGGGTCTCTGCGTCCCCAGTCCGGGTCAGTTGATCGGGGCGACCACGGTGCCGCCCGCATCGGCGCAGGCTTGCGCCGGCTTCGCCAAGCGTCAGCGTTCCGATACGGCAGATCACGCCACTCCGGGCCGCGGATCTGGCTGCGGTTGCGGCCGGTCGGCCCTCGGCGGGTGCCGAGACCAGGGCCGGGCTCAGCGGCTCCAGCGTCATGGTCAGGGTCGGCGGGTATTTGTTCAGGGCGCCGGTCGAATAGTCGATCAGGCCGAAATCCAGGGTCAGCGCGCCGGCGACGCCCCAGCCGCTGGCCTCGGACACCAGCGACACGGTCTTGTCGCGATAGCCCGGGGATTTGCAGGTGAAGATGATGTCATTCCGGCTCTTGTCGACATGATAGATGTGCGACACCGGGTCGTAGGTGCCGGTCGGCGCGCCCTTGCGCAAACCGCTGCAGCTGGCGGCGACCGGCGTGACGTCGACCCGGATTTCCTGGCTCGTGCCTTCGGTGATCGAGGCGCAGCCGGCCAGGCTGCAGGCCGCCAGGGCAACCAGACCAATCTGCTTCATGAAATGACATTCCTAAAATGCGAGACAATGCCGGTCAGAAGATCAGCGCCGCTTCGCTTCGTCAAAGTCTATTTCGATGCCGGTCTGACCACGGCGCTGCCGCCGCCGGCGCGGGCGAGCAGCGCCGCCTCCTGCGCAACCGCCTCCACCGCCGAGGGGGCGGTGGGTGTTTGAGGCGTGGGCGCTGAATGGGTCACTCCCCAATCAGAAAAAGGGAACAAATAGTCGAGCTAATACCGCTCTTTTGA
>NZ_JBYRFX010001013.1:0-8307 GCF_057815775.1 Inquilinus sp. | reverse complement strand
CGACCTCACCCTCAGCCTCGCCGAGACACTCGACGGCCTCGAGGGTGTGTTTGAATACGCCACCGACCTGCACGACCGAGGCAGCATCGAGATCCTGGCCGGACGCTTCATCCGCGTACTGGAGGCCATGGCCGAGGATCCCGGACAGGCCGTCGGCGATATCGAGCTGCTGACATCAGAGGAACGGCGCCGCCTGCTGGTCGAGTGGAACCGCGCCGCTCAGCCCCTGCCTGAGGCCACCCTGCCGCAGCTGTTCGAACGGCAGGTCCGGCGCTCTCCCGATGCCACGGCGCTGGTATTCGAGGGTGTCTCGCTGAGCTATGACAAACTCAATGCCCGGGCCAATCGCCTGGCCCATCACCTGATCGGCCTCGGCATCGGCCCCGAGGACCGCGTCGCGCTGGCTTTGCCGCGCTCGGTCGAACTGATCGTCGCTCTCCTCGCCATCCTCAAATCCGGCGCCGCTTATCTGCCGCTCGATCCGGATTACCCGGCAGAACGCCTGCGCTTCATGCTCACCGATGCCAGGCCCAAAGCCATGGTCACCATCGGTGATGCCCTGCCGGCGGAGGGCGTGCCTCTCATCCGGCTCGATCGCCTGGATTTCGCCGGGCCCGATACCGATCCGAGCGACGCCGACCGGGTGGCACCTTTGCAGCCCCACCATCCCGCCTATGTCATCTACACCTCGGGCTCCACCGGCACCCCAAAGGGCGTCGTCGTCCCGCACCAGAATGTCGTCCGCCTGTTCGGTGCCACCCAGGACCGTTTCGCCTTCGACGACAGCGATGCCTGGACCCTGTTCCATTCCACCGCCTTCGACTTCTCGGTCTGGGAGATCTGGGGCGCCCTGCTCCATGGCGGCCGCCTCGTCGTCGTGCCCTATCTCGTCAGCCGCTCGCCCACCGCCTTCCTCGAACTCCTTGCCCGCGAGCAGGTCACGGTGCTCAACCAGACACCCTCGGCCTTCTACCAACTCGCCGAGGAAGAGCGCGCCCGTCCCGAGCTGCAGGCCGGGCAGGCCCTGCGCTTCGTCATCTTCGGCGGCGAGGCGCTCGACCTCCAACGGCTGCGGCCCTGGTACGACCGCCACGGCCATGACCGCCCGACCCTGGTCAACATGTACGGCATCACCGAGACCACGGTGCATGTCACCCAGCTCGCCCTCGACCAAGCCGCGCTGGACCAGCAAGCCAGCAGCCTGGTCGGGCGCGGCATCCCGGACCTGGCGATCTATGTGCTGGACGGGTCGCTTCAGCCGGTGCCGGTCGGCGTGCCGGGTGAGCTCTATGTCGCCGGCTCAGGGCTGGCGCGGGGCTATCTGAACCGGCCCGGCCTGACCGCAGAGCGCTTCGTCGCCTGCCCTTTCGGGTCGCCGGGCCAGCGCATGTACCGCACCGGCGATCTGGCGAGATGGCGGCCCGACGGCGCCCTCGACTTCCTCGGCCGCACCGACCATCAGGTCAAGATCCGCGGTTTCCGCGTCGAGCCCGGCGAGATCGAAAGCGCCCTCACGCGGCTGACCGGCGTCGGACAGGCCGCCGTGATCCCGCGCGAAGACCAAGCCGGTCTCCAGCAGCTCGTCGGCTATGTCGTGCCGGAGGCCGGCGCCACTCTCGATCGCACCACTCTGCGCAGTGCCTTGGCCGAGACCTTGCCCGACCACATGGTCCCGGCCGCCGTGGTCGTGATGGATCGCCTGCCGCTGACTCCCAACGGCAAGCTCGATCGCAAAGCCCTGCCGGCGCCGGACTTCACCACCGGCCCGGGACGCGCCCCGCGCACGCCGCAGGAGGAGATCCTCGTCGCCCTCTTCGCCGAGACCCTTGGTCTCGATACCGTCTCCATCGATGACAGCTTCTTCGATCTCGGCGGCCACTCCGTTCTGGCGACCAGGCTCGTCAACCGTATCCGCACCGCCCTTGGCGCCGAACTTCCCATCCGCGCCCTGTTCGAGGCCCCCTCCGTCGCCGGATTGGCGGGGAGGCTGGTTGTATCAGCACGCCCCAGGCCCGCTCTCAGATCGATGAGAACCGCATCATGATCCCGCTTTCGTTCGCCCAGCAGCGGTTGTGGTTCCTGTACCGGCTGGAGGGGCCGAGCGCGGCCTACAACATTCCTATCGCCCATCGTCTCGACGGTGCTCTGAATGCCGTGGCGCTGGAGGCGGCGCTGACCGATCTCGTCGGCCGGCACGAGAGCCTGCGAACGCTGTTCCCAGATGCCGATGATGTCCCGCAGCAGCTTGTTCTGGCTGTGGACGATCCCCGTGCCAGGTTGGTGCTGCAGCGGGTCGATGTTGATGAGGTCGTTATGCCGAGCCTGCTACAGCAGGCCGCTGGCCACGTCTTTCATATCGAACGCCAGATCCCGGTTCGCGCCACGCTGTTCCGCCTGAGCGAGCACAGCCATGTGCTGCTAGTCCTGGTGCACCATATCGCCTCCGACGGTGCCTCTCTCGCGCCGCTGACCCGTGACCTCGCTTTGGCCTATGCCGCTCGGCTGCAAGGCTCGGCCCCGGAGTTCGTGCCGCTGCCCGTGCAATATGCCGACTACACGCTCTGGCAGCGCGACCTCCTCGGCGACGACCACGATCCCGACAGCCTGATCGCTGCGCAGGCTAGCTATTGGCGGCAGCAGCTTGCCGGGCTGCCCGACTGCATCGCCCTGCCCAGCGACCGCCCCAGGCCTGCCCGGGCCTCCCATCGCGGCGGTCACCTGCCGCTGGCGATCCCGACAGAGCTGCACCAGAGGCTCCGCAGCCTGGCCCGCTCCTTTGGCGCCAGCCTGTTCATGCTGCTGCAAGCCGGCCTCGCCCTGGTCCTCTCCAGGCTCGGTGCCGGAGACGACATCGCCATCGGCTCGCCCATCGCCGGCCGCACCGACGACGCCCTCGACGATCTCGTCGGCTTCTTCGTCAACACCCTCGTCCTGCGCACCGACCTCTCCGGCAACCCATCCGTCGCCGATCTCGTCGCCCGCGTCCGCGACACCTCCCTTGCCGCCTATGCCCATCAGGACCTGCCCTTCGAGCGGCTGGTCGAGATCCTCAATCCAACACGCTCCCAGGACCATCATCCCCTGGTCCAGGTCATGCTGGTCCTGCAGAACACTGCACAGGCCAGCCTCGACCTTCCAGGCCTTGTTGCAGTCCCCGAGCCCCTCGGCAGCGACATCGCCAAGTTTGACCTCACCCTCAGCCTCGCCGAGACACCCGGCGGCCTGGAGGGCGTGTTCGAGTACGCCACCGATCTCCACGATCGGACCAGCATCGAGATCCTGGCCAGCCGCTTCATCCGTGTGCTGGAGGCCATGGCGGAGGATCCCCGACAGGCCATCGGCGACGTCGAACTGCTGACGCCTGCGGAACGTCATCGCCTGCTGGTCGAGTGGAATCACACCGCTCAGCCCCTGCCCGACGCGACGTTCCCTGAGTTGTTTGAGCGGCAGGTGCAGCACACGCCCGACGCAACGGCCTTGGTGTTCAAGGGGATCTCACTCAGCTACGGCGAACTGAACGTCCGCGCCAATCGCCTCGCCCATCACCTGATCGGCCTTGGCATCGGGCCCGAGGATCGCGTCGCGCTGGCCCTGCCACGCTCCATCGAACTGGTCGTCACCCTCCTCGCCATCCTCAAGGCCGGCGCCGCCTATCTCCCCCTCGATCCGGATTACCCGGCCGAACGGCTGCGCTTCATGCTCGATGACGCCAGGCCCAGGGCGATGATCACCGTCGGGGACGGCCTGCTGGCAGAGGGATTGCCCGTCATCCGGCTCGATCGACAGGACTTCGCCGGACCTGACACCGATCCAAGCGATGCCGATCGGGTGGCGCCCCTCGCGCCCCACCATCCGGCCTACGTGATCTACACCTCGGGTTCCACCGGCACCCCCAAGGGGGTCGTCACCACCCATTGGAACACGGTCGGGCTGGTGCTCGACCGGAGGTGGCAGGACGGCGCGCACGCCCGCGTCCTGGTGCATTCGCCCCAGGCCTTCGATGCCTCGACCTATGAGCTGTGGGTTGCCCTGGCCCAGGGCGGCAGCCTCGTCATCGCCCCGCCCGACAGGCTCGATGCCGCGAGCTTCCGCAAAGTCGTCGTCGAGAACCAGGTCACTGCCCTGTGGCTGACCAGCGGTTTGTTCGGCGTCCTGGTCGACGAGGCGCCCGACGCCTTTGCCGCGGTCCGCACACTCGTCGCCGGCGGCGATGTCCTGCCCGTCGACAAGGTCCGAGCGCTCCAGGCCCTTTACCCCAGCCTCAATCTCGTCAACGGCTATGGCCCGACCGAGACCACGACCTTCGCCACGACCTTTGCCCTGCCCGCCGGGATCGACGGGACGGCCGGCATTCCGATCGGCGGGCCGCGTGACAATGTGCAGGCCTATGTCCTCGATGAGGCGCTGCGGCCGGTGCCCGTCGGCATGCCTGGCGAACTCTATGTCGCCGGCTCGGGACTGGCGCGCGGCTATCTCAACCGCCCAGGCCTCACCGCCGAGCGCTTCGTCGCCTGCCCCTTCGGCCCCCCGGGCCAGCGCATGTACCGCACCGGCGATCTCGGGAAGTGGCGCACCGACGGCGCCCTCGACTTCCTCGGCCGCACCGACCACCAGGTCAAGATCCGCGGCTTCCGCATCGAGCCCGCCGAGATCGAAACAGCCCTGGTGCGACTGCCCGGTGTCGCCCAGGCCGCCGTCATCCCGCGCGAAGACAAGGCCGGCCTGAAGCAGATCGTCGGCTATGCCGTACCGGCGGCTGGGGCGGCCCTCGACCCCGCTGTTCTGCGCCAAGCCCTGGCTGCGACGCTGCCCAACCACATGGTCCCTGCCGCCATCGTCCTGCTCGACCGCCTGCCCCTTACCCCCAACGGCAAGCTCGATCGCAAGGCCCTGCCGGCCCCGGACTTCACCGCCGGACCGGGACGCACGCCCCGCACCCCGCAGGAGGAGATCCTCGCCGCCCTCTTCGCCGAAATCCTCGGACTCGACACACTCTCCATCGACGACAGCTTCTTCGATCTCGGCGGTCATTCCATCCTCGCCACACGGCTAGTCAGCCGCATCCGCTCCACCCTCGGCGCCGAATTCCCCATCCGTGCCCTGTTCGAAGCCCCTTCCGTCGCAAGGCTCGCCGACAAGCTGGGACAGGGCGGGGCTGCCCGGATCGCGCTCGCGACCCGATCCCGGCCCGAGCGCCTGCCCCTGTCGCCGGCCCAGCAGCGCCTGTGGTTCCTCTATCGCCTGGAGGGACCCAGCCCGACCTACAACATTCCGATGGCGCTGCGGCTCGATGGTGTGTTGGACGCCGCGGCGCTGAAGGCGTCGCTGGCCGATCTGGTCGCGCGCCACGAGAGCCTGCGCACCCTCTTCCCCGATGCCGACGGCACCCCGCAGCAGTTGATCCTCGGTGTGGACGATCCGCGCGCCAGGCCGGTGCTGGAGCGGATCGATGCTGTCGAGAGCACGCTACCGGACCTGCTGCGGCAGGCTGCCGGCCATGCGATCCGGCTGGAGCAGGAAATCCCTCTTCGTGCCACGGTGATCCGGCTGGGCGCACACAGCCACGTCCTGCTGCTCCTGGTGCACCACATCGCCGGGGATGGCTGGTCGATGGCGCCCCTGGCCCGAGATCTCACCTTGGCCTATACGGCCCGATTGCTGGATCTGGCACCGCAGTTCGTGGTGCTGCCGGTGCAGTATGCCGACTACACGCTGTGGCAGCGCGACCTCCTCGGCGATGACCGCGACCCAGGCGGCCTGATCGCTTCGCAAGCCGCCTATTGGCAACAGCAGCTCGCGGGACTACCCGACTGCATTGCCCTGCCTTCAGACCGACCCAGGCCGGCCCTGCCCTCCCATCGCGGCAACCATCTGCCGGTTCTCATCCCGGCCGAGCTGCATCAGAAGCTCCGTGCCCTCGCCCGCTCCTCCGGCGCCAGCCTGTTCATGCTGCTGCAGGCAGGCCTGGCCCTGCTTCTCTCCCGGCTCGGCGCCGGCGACGACATCGCCATCGGGTCCCCCATCGCCGGACGCACCGACACCGCGCTGGATGATCTTGTCGGCTTCTTCGTCAACACCCTCGTCCTGCGCACCGACCTCTCGGGTAACCCCACCGTCGCCGGACTCATCGGCCGCGTCCGCGACACATCCCTCGCCGCCTATGCCCATCAGGAGTTGCCCTTCGAGCGGCTGGTCGAGATCCTCAATCCTACCCGCTCCCAGACTCACCACCCGCTGTTCCAGGTCATGCTGGTCCTGCAGAACACCGCACAGCCCAGCCTCGACCTCCCCGGCCTAGTTCTGACGCCCGAGCCACTTGGCAGCGACATCGCCAAATTCGACCTCACCCTCAGCCTCGCCGAGACCCAGGACGGCCTCGAAGGCATCCTCGAATACGCCACCGACCTGCATGATCGCGGCAGCATCGAGATCCTCGCCGGACGCTTCGTCCGCGTGCTCGAAGCCATGGCCGAGGACCCCGCTCGGCGCATCGGAGACATCGAGTTGCTGGCGCCCACGGAGCGCCAGCGTCTGCTGGTCGAATGGAATACGACCACTCAACCCTTACCCGAGGCTACCCTGCCACAGCTGTTCGAACGGCAGGTCGAACGCGTCCCGGAGGCGACGGCGCTGGTGTTCGAAGGCGTCTCGCTCAGCTACGGCGAGCTCAATGCCCGCGCCAACCGTCTCGCCCATCACCTGATCGGCCTCGGCATCGGGCCTGAGGACCGCGTCGCGCTTGCTCTGCCACGTTCGATCGAGCTGATCACCGCCCTCCTCGCCGTCCTCAAATCCGGCGCGGCGTATATTCCCCTCGATCCCGATTACCCGGCCGAACGGCTGCGCCTGATGCTCACGGCGGGCACTCCCAGGGCCGTCATCTCGATCGGCACGGTCCTGCACGGCCTGCCGACAGGGGCTGCCCCTCTGATCATGCTCGACAATCCGGATATCGCTACCGACATCGCCTGCGGAGCGAGCACGGACCCGACCAACGGGCAGCGCACCGCGCCGCTGCGGCCCCATCATCCGGCCTATGTCATCTACACCTCGGGCTCCACAGGCATCCCCAAGGGCGTCGTCGTCGAACACGCCAGCCTGGCGAATTACCTGCGATGGTCGGACCAGGCCTATTACGAGGCCCCGGGCCATGGTTCGCCGACGGTCCATTCCATCGGTTTCGACGGGCTGGTCACCACCTTGTACGGACCGCTGGTGGCCGGCCAGGCGCTGACCCTGCTGCCGCCGGGTGACGAGGCGATATCTATTTCGACCAGGCCGGACGCGCGGCCTTACACCTTGGTGAAGGCGACGCCGTCTCATCTCAAGCTCATCAATCAGGAGTTGCAGAACAGTGTTGGGGACAGCCCAACCCTGGCCCTGATGATCGGCGGCGAGGCGCTGGTTCCCGGCGACATCGCCTTCTGGCAGCAGCGCTTCCCCGCCGTGCGCGTGATCAACCACTTCGGCCCGAGCGAGATCACCGTGGGCTGCACGACGTTCGAGGTCACCGGGGATGTAGCCGGGTCAAGTGCCATCCCCATCGGCCGTCCCATCTGGAACACACAAGTCTATGTGCTGGACGGGTCGCTGCAGCCGGTGCCGGTCGGGGTGCCGGGCGAGCTCTATGTCGCCGGCGCCGGCCTGGCGCGAGGCTATCTCAACCGCCCAGGCTTGACCGCTGAACGCTTCGTCGCCTGCCCCTTCGGATCCCCGGGCCAGCGCATGTATCGCACCGGCGATCTCGCCCGCTGGCGCCCCGACGGCGCCCTCGACTTCCTCGGACGCACCGACCACCAGGTCAAGATCCGCGGCTTCCGCATCGAACCCGGTGAGATCGAAAGCGCCCTTACACGCCTGCCGGGCATCGCCCAGGCCGCCGTCATCCCGCGGCAAGACCAGGCCGGATCACAGCAGCTGATCGGCTATGTCGTGCCCGAGGCCGACGCTATTCTCGATCCCGCGACCCTGCGCCGGGTCCTCACCGACACCCTGCCTGATCACATGGTCCCAGCTGCCGTGATCGTGGTGGATCGCTTCCCCCTGACTCCCAACGGCAAGCTCGATCGCAAGGCCCTGCCGGCGCCGGACTTCACCGCCGGCCCCGGACGCGCGCCGCGCACGCCGCAGGAGGAGATCCTCGCCGCCCTCTTCGCCGAGATTCTCGGCCTCGACACCGTCTCTGTCGATGACAGCTTCTTCGACCTCGGCGGCCACTCCATCCTCGCTACCCGCCTCGTCAGCCGCATCCGATCCGCCCTGGGTTCCGAACTCCCCATCCGTGCTTTGTTCGAAGCCCCTTCGGTT
>NZ_JBYRFX010001012.1:0-5457 GCF_057815775.1 Inquilinus sp. | reverse complement strand
GATACCCGTCGATCGGCCAGCCGGCGGTGTGGGCGATCTCCTTGACCAGCTTGCGCGTGTCGCTGCCGGACAGGCCGAGAATGAGCGGCAGCCGGCATTCCTCCGCCGCGATCGCGACCACGCGCTCGGTCTCATCGGCATCGAGCGTCATGCCCTCGCCGGTGGTGGCGGCCAGGATCAGCCCGTCGACCGGGCCGGCGGCATAGTGCCGGACCAGCCGATGCAGCGAGGTCTCATCGAGGGCGCCGTCGCGGAACGGAGTGATCAGCGGCAGCCAGAGGCCGGCCGGGGCGGGAAGAGAGTTGGGAAGGGGCATCGTTCGTCTCCTGGGGCCGGAGACGGGGATGGCGCAGAAATGACAAGACCCCGTCCGAACCGGCGGGGTCTGGTGGATCCTGAAGCGCGCGGCGTGTTACCGCGGGCAGTGATCTCCGGTCCCCGCAAGCGGGGTTTTTTTGGCTGTGGCGAAGAGGGAGCGGCCGGAGGTCATGGCCGGACAGTCGCCCGCCGCCGGCGGGACTGTCAAGCGGTGCCTCCTACCCGGGCCGCTTCGCCTGACATTTCGTCGCTGCCGCGGCCCGGGCGACGCTTTGCCATAGCCACCGATCGCGCCGCTGTGCAGTCTTTGCCGAAGATTCCCCGGCCCCGAACGCCGCTGAGAGCGTGACGGGGCATGCCTGAAAGGAGCGATCGTGATTTCGATCCGTCAGCAAGCCCTCGGCATTGTCGCCGCCGCCGCGTTGGCCGGGGTGGCCATGGGCGCCGCCCTGGCCGCCCCCGTGCCCGTGGAACCGGCGGCGCAGGCCTTCAGTGTCGGCCAGTTCAAGCTCTTCGCGCTGCGCGACATGCAGAACGTCCTGCCGAATGACGGCAAGGTCTTCGGCAAGGATGTCGGGCCGGAGAAGGTCGCCGATGCCCTGAAGAATGCGGGCCAGCCGACCGACAAGATAACCCTGGATGTCGATGCCCTGCTGGTGCAGACGCCGGACCGCGTGGTGCTGCTCGACACCGGCCTCGGCCCCAAGGTCGGCGGCGTGCTGATGCAGAGCCTGGGCAAATCAGGCGTCCAGCCGGACCAGGTGACCGACATCCTCATCACCCATGCCCATGGCGACCATGTCGGCGGCCTGGTCACCGCCGACGGCAAGCCGGCCTTCCCGCATGCGGCGATCCATATGTCGGCGACCGAATGGCAGTGGATGCAGACGATGCCGAACTTCAAACCGATGATCGACGTCATCGGCCCGTCGGTGAAGACCTTCAAGCCCGGCGACACGGTCATCCCCGGTTTCAGCTCGGTCTCGCTGCCCGGCCACACGCCGGGCCATGTCGGGTATGAGATCACCTCGGACGACCAGCACTTCATCGACATCGGCGACATCGTGCACAGCTCGATCGTCTCGCTGGAAGAACCGGTCTGGGGCATCGGTTACTACACCGATCTCGCGCAGGGCCGCATCACGCGCGAGAAGGAGTTGGCCAAGCTCGCCGGGAGTCACGAGCAGATCTTCGCGCCGCATTTCCCATTCCCGGGCGTCGGCACGATCGCCCGATCCGGCGCGGGCTATGCCTGGCACCCCTCGAGCTTCTGACGGCCTCCTGTGAGATCATGCCGTCCGCTCGCCCAGGGTGAACACGGTGCGCTGGGTGCTGTCGTCCCTGGGCCAGGCCTGTTCGACCTCGGACAGCGGGACGGGTGTGGCGGCGATCGCGAAGCCGCCGGGCACGGTGGCCTGCAGCAGCCCGCCGACGGCGGCGACGAGGCGGTCCAGCGACAGGCTGCCGATGCCGCTGCCCATCAGCTCGATCGCCGAAGACCGCAGCACGGCGCCGGGCAGGGTGATGTCCGCCCCGCTGATCGCGCCGACCTGGACGAAGCGGATGGGCACGGCGTCCGCACCGGCCCGGGCAGCGGCGGTGAGAAGGCTCTCGGCGCTGCGGCCCCAGAGATAGTCGATGACGACATCCACCCCGGCGGCGAACTGCTCCTCGAAGCGGGCCGCCACGGCAGCCTCGTCCCCGGCCAGCGGGATCGTTACATCGGCGCCGAGGGCCGCGACCTCGGACAGGGCGTCGGCATTGCGGCCGGTGGCGATGATCTTCTTCGCCCCGAGGTGCTTGGCGATCTGCACGGCGAGGCGGCCCGACGTGCCGGTGGCACCGTTGACCAGCACGGTTTCCCCGGCCTTGAGCCGGGCGCGCTCGGTATAGGCGGCCCAGGACGACATGCCGGGGTTGGCGATGGCCGCCGCCGTCACGTCGTCGATGCCGTCGGGCAGGGGCAGGCAGTGCGCCGCCGGCACCACGGTCTGCTCCGCCATGCTGCCATAGGGCGCTCTGGGCATCACGAAATAGACCCGGCGTCCGTCATCGAGCCGGCCGACGCCGTCGATGCCGACGATGAAGGGGAAGCGGCCGGACGAACTGTAGTGCCTGCCGGAGACCCGGCTTTTGACGACATGGCTGATGGCGGCGGCGATGACCCTGATGCGGGCTTCGCCCGGGGCCGGCACCGGCTCAGCGAACTCCTCGTAGACGGGCGCATGCCCGGCCTCCCGCACGATTGCGGCCTTCATGACGGTTTTCCTTTCGGCCTCACTATATGTGTAGGATGCACATATAGTGAGGGTCGATGATGCCGCCAAGCAAAAACGTGCAAAATACACATATCAGTGGACAGCTCCGCCAGCTGCACGGGGCGGTGCTGGATATCGTCGGGGTCATGAACCGGCCGCAGCGCGACGAGCTGCTGATCCGGGCAGCCGGGATTCCGCTCGACCGGGCGCTGTTCCCGCTGCTGGTCGGCATCGAGCGGTTCGGGCCGATCGGCGTGGTGGAGATGGCCGACCGCGTCGGTCGCGATTACACCACCGTCAGCCGCCAGGTCGCGAAACTCGAAAGCCTCGGCTTGGTCGAGCGCCGGGGCAGCCCGGTCGATCGCCGGGTGCGTGAGGCCATCATCACCCCGAAGGGCAAGGCGATGACCGACCTGGTCGATGCCGCGCGTGACCGGATCGGCCGCGCCGTCTTCGAGAGCTGGGATGCGCCCGACATCGACGCGCTGGTGCGGCTGATGCGGCGGTTCGCGGATGCCATGAAGGCCGACCCGCCGGTCGTGGCGGATGAGGCGGCCAGGCCGACGGATTGATCAGACGGCGGTATTCCTCGGGTCAGACCCGGCCCCAGGCCTGGACGAACAGCTTGTCGATCAGCAGCGTCTCCGGCGCCTGCAGGTGGGCGGCCAGTGCGGCGCGGTGCCGGCGCAGCGCCATCGTGGTCAGCAGGCCGGCGCCGACCACCCGGTCCTCCAGGGTGTCCAGCAGCGACAGCAGATGCATCCGCCGGTGTTCGCCGGGGGCGGCGGCGCGGGCATGAATCTTGACCTGGACATCCTGCACCCCGGCCGCCCGGAGATAGCCCGGCAGGGCGCGGCCGACGAACAGATCCGCGCCTTCGGCCGTCAGAACCGTGTGGGCGGCGTCGAGCAGCACCGTCCAGGACGGGTGCATCGGCGCGCAGGTGTAGGACAGGTCGTCAACATCCTCGAGGACGATGATCCCGCCCGGGCGCAGCAGCGACGCCATCTCGTCGACCAGGGCTTGGGGCTCCGCGATCTCGGCCATCACCAGCCGCTCATGCACCAGGTCGAAGGTGCCCGGCTCGAGGCCCGAGGCCAGGGCGTCGCCCTGCACCACGGCGACGTTGCGCAACCCGCGCAGCGCCATCTCCGCCCGCGCCATGGCCACCAGCCGGGGCTCGCGCTCAACGCCGATCACCGCGCCATGGGCGCCGATCCGTTCCGACAGCAGGTCCAGGATGCCGATCGCGCCGCAGCCGATATCGGCGGCATGCCAGCCGGGCCGCACGCCGATGGTGTCCAGTAGCCAGCGCGACTGCGGCTCGAATTCCAGCGCCTGGGCGACGAGCCGCATCTGCTCCATCACCGCCGGACTCGGTGCATACGCTGTTGCCTGTCGAGATCCCATCGAACCCCTCGCTTCCTGACGGAGGCGAGATTTAAGTCAGGGGCATTGCACCGGAATGTCAGCCCGGCTGCGGTGCGTTACTGCCGTAATGCCGTGTCGTCAGAGCGGGAGTCGGACGGCACAGCGCAGCCCGCCCATCGGCGAGGTCGACAGCAGCAGGTCGCCGCCATGGCTGCGCGCCACGTCGCGGGCGATGGCCAGGCCCAGCCCGGTGCCGCCGGTGTCCTGGTTGCGTGATTCGTCCAGGCGGACGAAGGGCTTCATGGCCTCCTCGCGCCGGCTGACCGGGATGCCGGGGCCGTCGTCATCCACCATCAGCACCACGGCATCGGCATCGGTGACGGCGGACAGCCAGATATGCCGGGCGTGGCGCCGCGCATTGGACAAGAGGTTCATCAGGCAGCGCCGCATCGCTTCGCGCCGCAGCGGCAGGACCGGGCTGTCCGGCGCATCCAGCGTGATGTCGGCGCCCTCGCGCCGCGCCGCCACCACCACCTCTTCCAGGAAGGCGGCAAGGTCGGTCGGCGCCGGTGCCTCGGTGCCCTCGCCGCGGGCGAAGGCGAGATAGGCGTCGATCATCTGCCGCATCTCATCGACATCGGCGCGCAGCTCGTCGATGTCCGGCCCGTCGCCCAGCATGGCCAGCTGCAGCTTCATCCGGGTCAGCGGCGTCCGCAGGTCGTGGCTGATGCCGGCCAGCATCTCGGTCCGTTGCTGGATCTGGCGGCGGATGCGGTCGCGCATCTCGATGAAGGCCTCGGCCGCCTGCCGGATCTCCTCGGCGCCATGCGGCCGGAACCCGGGCAGGTCGCGGCCCTTGCCGAAGCGGTCGGCCGCGATCGCCAGCCGCCGGATCGGCCGGATCTGGTTGCGCATGAAGATGATGGCGACCGCGAACAGGATGACGGTCGAGCCGAGCATCGACAGGATGAAGACCGTGGTCGTGTAATTGGTCAGGCGCGTCGACGGCACGCTGATGGTCAGCACGCCGCCCGGCAGTTGCATGCGGACCAGTTCCTTATCGTCGTCCGGGGCGCTCTCGACCGTCAGGTCATAGGGCTGGGCGGCCCGGATGGCGCGAAACAGGGCCCGCTGGCTATCGTCCAGCCCGCCGGTGCTGGTCGACCCCAGCTCGGCATCCTGGTCGAAGGAATAGGTCAGGCCGGTGTTGCGCTGGGCCCGGTCGAACACCGCGCCGCGCCCAACCGGCGACAAGCCCTGGTTCATCTCCTCGATGGTCAGGGAGATCTCGCCGGCGACAGTCCGGGCGAAGCGCCAGGTGATCACGTCAATGTGGCGGCCGAAGAACATGTAGGTCGCGATTGCCTGGGCCAGGATCACCGGGGTGACGATGATGACCAGGGTCCGGCCGAACAGGGTGCGGGGCAGGAACCGCTTCAGCGCCCGCAGCCCGAGTGGGCTGGTCGGGCGGGGGAGGGCGCGGGCTCGGATCATCCGTCGGGTCTCAGCA
>NZ_JBYRFX010001011.1:0-10415 GCF_057815775.1 Inquilinus sp. | reverse complement strand
GCACAGCAGCAGGGATTCGCGCGTCCGCCGCGCCACCCCGCCCAGCGTCGCGCCGGCCGGGGAGGGACGGATGAAGGCGGCGGGGTCGCGGGTCAGCAGCTCCATCCGCGTCTTGTCGCCGAGGATCGACCCGCCGGAGCGCTGCGACGACGGGTCGACCGCCAGCACCGCGACGCGATGGCCCTGGCCGGTCAAATGCAGGCCGAAGGATTCGATGAAGGTCGACTTGCCGACCCCGGGCGGGCCGGAAATGCCGATGCGGATAGCGCCGCCAGCGGCGGGGGCCAGCGCCTCCAGCAGCGCCTCGGCCCGGTCGCGGTGATCGCTGCGGCGGGATTCGACCAGGGTGATGGCGCGGGCCAGGGCCCGGCGGTCGCCGCCGCGGATCTGCGCCGCCATGCCCTCGATCGTCTCCGCCGTCACCCGTGGGTCCCCGTGCCTGATTCTGCCCGGGGAAGGCTAGGCGATTTGGCTCGGCCGCGTCCAATGCCCGGGGCTTGCCGCCCTTTCAGCCGGCCGGCCCGCCGATCTGTTCCGAGATGCGCGCGGCCGCTTCGCGCAGCGCGGCCAGCGCCTCGGCCAGCGACACCGTGTTGCCGCGCTGCGGCAGGAAGGGCAGGCTCAGCGCGGCGACGGCGAGGCCTGAGGGGTCGAGGATCGGCGCGCTCATGTCGGTCAGGCCGGGCGCCGTCTCGCTTGGCGCCACATCATGCCCCGTCGCGGCGATGCCCTCCAGCCGGGCCAGGATGTCGTCGACCGGCAACTCGTCGCGCTGCGCCATGATCCGCACCATCTCGCCCCGCCGCGGCTCGCGCTGGAAGGCGGTGAGGATGCGGGCCGAGACCAGATGGGTCGACAGCGGAAAAACGGCGCCGAGCCGCACCGTCCAGCCCATCGGCCGGTCGGGCTCGGCCTGGGCGATGATCAGGAAATGCTCGCCGCTGGCCATGCTGAGGTGGCAGGCCAGTTCGACCTGGGCGGCCAGCGCCTCCATCACCGGCAGCGCCGCCTGCTGCAGCCGGCGGGTCGGCGGATGCTGCGTCCCCAACTGGAACAGCCGCAGGGTCAGGCCGTATTCACCGGTCTTCGGATTGCGGGCGACATAGCCGCGCCGCTCCAGCACCCCGAGCATGCGGAAGATCTCGCCGACCGACCGGCCAACGCGCGCCGCCAGCTGCTTCTGCGTGATGCCGCCGGGCTCGGCTGCCAGCGCCTCCAGCAGATCCAGCCCTTTCTCCAGTGCCGGCGCGCCGGGGCGGGGGGCTGTGTCGTCAGCCCCCCTGTCGTCGGCGTTGACTTCATCATCCATCTGTCGTTCCATATTTGAAATTATAACGACACCAATGAAATTCGGATATCAGCAAGATGTCCGGCATCGGAGGAACCGCCATGAAGATGCTGTCCCCGGATTCGGTGACGCACTACCAGCAGCATGGCTATGTCGCGCCGATCCGCGCGCTTTCGGCCGGGGAGGCGGCGGAGGCCCGCCGGCAACTCGAGGCGCATGAGCGCACGCATGGCGCGCTGAAGGGGCCGCTGCGTCACAAGAGCCATCTCCTGTTCACCTGGCTGGATGAGTTGATCCGGCATCCCCGCATCCTCGACGCGGTCGAGGATGTCATCGGTCCCAACATCCTGGCCTGGGGGTCGAGCTTCTTCATCAAGGAGCCGCACGACCCCGGCTACGTCTCCTGGCACCAGGACTCGACCTATTGGGGCCTCGACCCCGCCGACATCGTCACCGCCTGGGTCGCGCTGTCCGAAAGCACGGCGGAGAACGGGGCGATGCGGGTGATCCCGGACAGTCACCTGCTGGAGCAGGTGCCGCATCGCGACACCTTCGCCGCCAACAACCTGCTGTCGCGCGGCCAGGAAATCGCGGTCGAGGTCGATGAGAAGCGGGCGCACATGCTGGTGCTGCAGCCTGGCGAGATGTCGCTGCACCATGTCCGGCTGATCCACGGCTCGGACCCGAACCCGTCGGGCAAGCGCCGCATCGGCTTCGCCATCCGCTATCTGCCGACCCATGTCCGCCAGGTCGTCGGCACCCACGACACGGCCACGCTGGTCCGTGGCGTCGACGCCTTCCACAACTTTGCGCCGGAGCAGCGGCCCGAGGCCGACCTGTCCGAGGCGGCGCTGGCGTTCCATGCCCAGGTCACCGGCGCGCACCAGCAGATCCTGATGCGGGGCACCGACCGGCCGCCGGCCGCCTGACGCGACCGACCCGCCTGCGCCCATTCGGGGCGCGGGCGGTTGCCGCCGCACCGGCGGCCCAGCAAACCGACCGGCCGGGAAGGCCGGCATCATAGGCGACCGGCCGTCCGGCCGGTCCCAAAGGGGAGGAGGGACGCCATGTTCGCGCGCCTGCGCTGGTTCATCGTCTTCCTGCTGTTCCTCGGCGGCGGCATCAGCTACCTCGACCGTGCCGCGCTGTCGATCGCGGCACCGCTGATCGCCCAGGACCTGGACCTCGACCCCGCCCGCCTCGGCATCGTCTTCAGCAGCTTCTTCTTCGGCTATGCGCTGTTCTGCTTCGTCGGCGGCTGGGCCTCCGACCGGATCGGGCCGAAGAACGTGTTCACCCTGTCGATGTCGGTGTGGTCGGTGTTCTGCGGCCTGACCGCGGCGGCGACCAGCATCGGCGCCCTGCTGGTGGTGCGGGTGATCTTCGGCATGGGCGAGGGGCCGTTCAGCGCCACCGCGAACAAGGTGGTCAGCAACTGGTTTCCGCGGCGCGAACAGGCCAGCGCCGTCGGCCTCGCCAATGCCGGCCAGCCGATCGGCGCCGCCTTGGCCGGCCCGGTGGTCGGCACCATTGCGGTCACGGCGGGCTGGCGCATTTCCTTCATTGTCATCGCCGTGATCGGCTTGGCCTGGGTGGTGTGCTGGATGCTGTTCGCCACCGACCGGCTGGACCAGCACAAATGGCTGAGGGCGAGCGAACGGGACGCGGTGGAGCAGGCCAAGGTCGACGCCCCGGTGCTGCCCAGGCTGCCGCTCACGACCTATCTCCGGCGCCCGGCCATCCTGGCCACCGCCTTCGCCTTCTTCGGCTATGCCTATATCCTCTATTTCTTCCTGTCCTGGTTCCCCAGCTACCTGACCTCGGCCCAGCACCTCAGCATCCAGAAGATGGGCATGGTCAACGCCATCCCCTGGCTGGTCGGCTGCGTCGGCATGGTGCTCGGCGGCTTCGTCTGCGACCACATCTACAAGCGCACCGGCAACCCGCTATTCGCCCGCAAGCTGATCCTGGCCGGCAGCCTGGCCATCGCCGCCCTCTGCGTCGCCCTGGCCGGCGTGGTCACCGGCATCGCCGCCGTGGTCGCGCTGATGGCGATCTCGGTCTTCTTCATGTACCTGACCGCGAACACCTACTGGGCCATCATTCTCGACACGGTGGAGCCGGGGCGGGTCGGCAGCGTCGGCGGCTTCGTCCACCTGATCGCCAACCTGGCCGGCATCGTGGCACCTGCGGTCACCGGCTACATCATCGAATGGACCGGCAGCTATGCCGGCGCCTTCGTGCTGACCGGCGCCATCGCGATCCTGGGGGCGCTGTCGGTCGCCGTGTTCGTGCGGCCCCCGGCCCGGGCGGCGCCGGCGTCTCTTCCCGGGTCGCTGGCGGGTGCGGTCCTGCCGCGCCGGTGACGATCAGGTCGCCTCGACCATCTACGGGTCGCGGTTCGGCCGTTCCGGCACCACCAGTTCGCCGCGCTCCGCCGCCTCCTGCTGCCGGCGCCACATCTCGGCGTAGCGGCCGTTCTCGGCCAGCAGTTGGGCGTGGTTGCCACGCTCGGCGATGCGGCCATCGGCCAGGACGATGATCTCGTCGGCATCGATCACGGTCGACAGCCGGTGGGCGATCACCAGCGTGGTCTTGCCGCGGCTGACCTCGCGCAGATTGGCCTGGATCTCGCGCTCGGTGTTGGTGTCCAGCGCCGAGGTCGCCTCGTCGAACAGCAGGATCGCCGGGTTCTTCAGGATGGTCCGGGCGATGGCGACTCGCTGCTTCTCACCGCCGGACAGCTTCAGGCCGCGCTCGCCGACCCTGGTCTCGTAGCCGTCGGGCAGGCGCAGGATGAAGTCGTGAATCCGGGCCATCTGCGCCGCAGCCACCACCTCCTCCTCGCTCGCCCCGGGGCGGCCATAGGCGATGTTGTAGCCGATGGTGTCGTTGAACAGCACGGTGTCCTGCGGGACGATGCCGATGGCGGCGCGCAGGCTGGCCTGGGTGACCTCGCCGATATCCTGGCCGTCGATCCGCACCGATCCGGCGGTCACGTCGTAGAAGCGGAACAGCAGGCGGCTGATGGTCGATTTGCCGGCGCCGGTCGGGCCGACGATGGCGACGGTGTGGCCCGCCGGCACGGTGAAGGTCACGCCCTTCAGGATCACCCGGCGCGGGTCGTAGCCGAATTCGACATCGGTGAAGCTGACCGTGCCGCCGTCCACCGCCAGCGGCGGAGCCCCTGGCGCGTCCGTCACATCGGGCGGCACGCCGAGCAGCGAGAACATCTTCTCGATATCGACCAGCGCCTGCTTCACCTCGCGGTAGACGAAGCCGAAGAAGTTCAGCGGCAGGTACAGCTGGATCAGATAGGTGTTGGCCAGCACGAAGTCGCCGACCGTCAGCTTGCCGTCGACGATGCCCTGGGCCGCCATCCACATCACGACGGTCAGGCCGGCGGCGATGATCGCGGCCTGGCCGATGTTCAGCAGCGACAGCGAGACCTGACTGCGCACCGCCGCCCGTTCGTAGCGGATCAGCGACGCCTCGTAGCGTCGCGCCTCATGCGCCTCATTGCCGAAATACTTGACCGTCTCGAAGTTCAGCAGGCTGTCGATCGCCTTGGTGTTCGCTTCCTGGTCGGTCTCGTTCATCTGCCGGCGGTACTTGGTCCGCCATTCCGTCACCATCAGGGTGAAGGCGACGTAAAGCACGACGGTGACCAGCGTCACCAGCGCGAACCAGATGTCGAGGATCCACCACAGGATGCCGACGACGAACAGGATCTCGACCAGGGTCGGCAGGATGTTGAACAGCATGAAGCGCAGCAGGGTGTCGATCGCCGCATTGCCGCGTTCGATCGCTCGCGACAGCCCGCCGGTCTGGCGGTCGAGATGGAAGCGCAGCGACAGGCCGTGCAGATGCTCGAAGGTGGCCAGGCCGGTCCGGCGGATGGCGCGCTGCGCCACCTTGGCGAAGATCGCGTCGCGCAGCTCGCCGAAGGCCAGGCTCAGCACCCGCGCCAGGCCGTAGGCCATGATGGCGCCGACCGGCAGCACCAGGGCGAGCGAAGCCTTGCCCGACAGGGCGTCGATCGCCTGCTTGTAGAAGATCGGGGTGTAGACGCTGGCGACCTTGGCGGCGATCAGCAGCAGCACCGCCACCACCACCCGCGCCCGCATCTCCAGCTGGCCCGGCGGCCAGAGATAGGGGGCAAGCGAGCGCAAGGGGTTTCGACCCTTGGCGGCGTCGATGACGGGAGGGGGCGTGGCGGCGTTCATGGCCCGTACCCTAGGCGGGCATCGCCCGGCCGTGAAGTCCCAAGCCGCTCAGCCGAAGCTGCTCGATGAAACTCTGCCTTCTGCCGCGTTTCGCACTTTGTCGGGATTTCGGACCACGTAGATGCCGATGATTTTTTCGCGCTCGATCTGCAAAGCCGTGCTCTGCACGACAGTTCCGCCTTCCATCGTCACGAAGCCCGGCAGGCCGTCGATGACCGCGTGGCGGATCAGAAGCGATGGCTGCGCGGCAAAGAGGCGGGCGAGGCGGGCATGCAGGGCCAGGACCATCTCACGCCCGACCAAGGGCTGTTGCACCGTCGGAACCTTGCCGCCGCCATCGGCCGTGCAGACGACATCCTCGGCCAGCATGTCGCGCAACGCCACCATGTCGCCGGTCCGTGACGCCGTGAAGAAGGCGGCGGCGAACCGCAACCCCTGGTCCTCGGTGATCAGGAACCGCGGACGGGCATCATGGATATGGGCCCGCGCCCGGCTGGCGAGCTTGCGGCAGGCCGCCACCTCGCGCCCGATCGCGTCGGCGACCGCTTCGAACGCCATCCCGAAGACGTCGTGGAGCAGGAATGCCGCCCGTTCCAAGGGGGACAGGCGCTCCAGCGCGATCATCAGGGGCAGGGTGATGTCGTCTGCCGCCTCATCATCCTCGGGGTTGAAGATCGGCTCGGGCAGCCATGGCCCGATATAGGTCTCTCGCCGGCGCCGCGCGGATTTGAGTTCGTTGAGGCAGAGCCGGGTGACGATGGTGTGCAGCAAGGCCGCCGGCTCGCGCACCGCATCGTCATCGACGGCGCGCCAGCGCAGCCAGGCATCGTGAACCACATCCTCCGCATCCGCGACCGATCCCAGCATCCGGTAGGCCAGGCGGACAAGGCGTGGACGGAGATCGGAGAAGACCGGGTCGGGTCGCATGTCGGTCATGGGCGGCGTGAGCAATCGGCTGGAACCGGATCGAGCATGCTACCGCGGACGAACTGCAGCGTCGCCATCGCCACCCGCCGTCCAAGGTGACGCGCGGTGGCGAGGTCGGAGTCAGGGGGCGCCGTATCCGCCCCTTCATCGGTGTTCGATTGAGCCCCGGCCCCCAGCCAGAAGCCGAGCCGGTTCAGATCGTCCTCCGAGCCGGATGAAGAGCAATTCGCCGGAGGGAGGTCGAGGCTTACCCAATGCATTCCGTGCTGCGCCGCGAAGAGGGCCATCTGGATGAGCGTCGAGAGCTTGTCGCCGGATCTCGACCCCGAATTGGTGAAGCCGGCGGCGATCTTGTCCTTCCAGCCATATCCCTGGGCCATCACGGCTGCAGACGATGCTTCCTGGAACGCTTTGAACTGCGCCGATGCGGCGCCGACATAGGTCGGTGAGCCGAAGATGATGGCCTGCGCCGCGGCGAGATCGTCCCAGCGCCGCGGCGTGTCCTCCACCGGGAGAAGCAGGGCTTCGGTGCCGTCCACCTGCTCGACGCCGGCCTCGACCGCTTCGGCCTGGCGTCGCGTGTGGCCATAGCCGCTGTGGTAGACGATCGCGATGCGGATCCGGGGCGCCGCGGCGCCCGGCTCTCTTGCAACTCTCTGATGGGTCATCATCACTTCCTTCGACATTGCGGTTGCGAAGGACATGACAAGATCACACCGGAAAACGTGACACGGCCCGATATTTTCCGATGAACGGCGCGTGCATGCGACAGTCCGAAAGGCGGAGTTGGGCATCTGGACAATGCTCGGTCAATTAGATAAAATTGACCGTGTTTGTTGCGTATTGGCAACACTATGTGACTTTCACGAACAATTTACGCATAGTGGGCTCCTCTTATTCCCTGGAAGCGCTAGGTATTTAAAGGTCCGCCGGAGAGTGATCATGCGCCGCCTTGCTGCCCCCCTCCTGTTCCTGCTGCTGGGCACGGCTGTCCTGCCTGTCGCGGCCCAAGCCGCCATTTCCCAGCCCGACGTGGCCGTCGCCGGCCCGAACACGCTGTCAGACCAGCGCGTGGCGATCGAAAGCGCCATCGGCAGCGCCGAGACCATCGCGGTCGGCGGCGTCGTGTTGAAGGCCGGCCAAGTCCGCGACCTCTACGCCGCCCGCGGCTGGTTTCCGCTGTGGATCGACATGGACGGTCGGCTGGACCAACGGGTCGAACCGATCATCGCCCGCCTGGCCAAGGCGGATGAGGAGGGGCTGATTCCGGCCGACTATTATGTCGAACAGCTGCAGGGGCTGACCCGGTCGGCCGACCCCTCCGACACTGTCGCCGCCGAAATCCTGCTCAGCGCCGCCGTGATGCGCTATGGCGCCGACGTCCATTCCGGACGGCTGGTGCCGCGCGACATCGACAAGACCTACGACATCACGCCCAAGCCGGTCGACCGGGCGGCGCTGGCGACGGCGGCATCGATGCTGCCCGACCCGGATGCGTTCCTGGCCGACCTCGCGCCCAAGCATGCGATGTACCAGCAGTTGAAGAGCGCGCTGGGCGGCTATGAGGCCCTGGCGGCGGCCGGCTGGCCAACGCTGCCTGCGGCCGGCGACAGCGTGCGGCCGGGGCAGGAGAGCGACCGCGTGCCGGTGCTGCGCGCCCGCCTGGCCGCCACGGGTGAGTTCGCCGGCGACCCGGCCGACAAGAGCCGCCTGTACGACCCGGTGCTGGTCGCAGCGGTCGAGCAGTTCCAGACCAAGCACGGGCTGAAGCCCGACGGCATCCTGGGGCGCAGCACGGTGACAACCCTGAACAAGCAGGGGGCCGACCGGATGGACCAGATCGTCGCCAGCATGGAGCGGCTGCGCTGGCTGCCGGACGATCTCGGCCCCGATTACATCATGGTCAACCTCGCCGCCTACAGCATGAACGTCGTCGCCGACGGCAAGCTGGTGCGCAGCATGGATGTGGTGGTCGGCCAGTCGGACAAGCAGACGCCGCTGTTCAACAGCGCGCTGACCTATCTCGAATTCAACCCGACCTGGACCGTGCCGCCCTCGATCGCCAGCAAGGAGTACCTGCCGAAGCTGCGCAACGACCCGACCTACCTGTCCAGCCGCAACTACAAGCTGTTTTCCGGCTGGGGCGGCGGGTCGCGGGAGATGAGCGACGGCTCGGTCGATTGGCAGGGCGTCGGCACCGGCGGCATGCGCAACCTGCGCATCCGGCAGGAGCCGGGGCCGGGCAATGCGCTGGGCAAGGTCAAGTTCATGATGGCGAACAACTGGGCCGTCTATCTCCACGACACGCCGTCGAAGAGCTTCTTCCGTCAGGCCAACCGAGCCCTGTCGCATGGCTGCGTCCGGCTGCAGGATCCGATCTGGCTGGCCGATTATCTGCTCCAGGGATCGCCGGACTGGACGTCGGACAAGCGGGCCCGGGTGATGGGCAGCTGGACGCCGACGACCCGAATCAACCTGCCGGCGGCGATGCCGCTGTACCTCGTCTACCAGACCGCATGGATCGACCAGACCGGCGAGGTGGCCTTCCGCAACGATGTCTACGGCATCGACGCCAAGGTCATGAATGCCCTGAAGACCCGCGAAACCCAGCGCGAACAACTCGCATCTTCACGTTGAACGCTGGCTGAGACTCAAGCGTTGCTCGAATGGGCGGCCTAGAACGGGCCGCCCATTTTTATTTCATCTTGATGTTTTCGAGAGGCCATAAATTCTCTATTAGGAATTTCATAAGTTTTACTGTGATCTATTCCAAAAGTGCGACAGATGTACCACATTGTTGCCGATATAGCACAGATATTCTTTGCGCAGCTGCGAAGAAATGGTTGATTCCGGCTCCGTCCTGCCTCAAAAAGGTCTCCATCAAGCGCCCGGCGCCAGTAACGGCGTTCAATGTGGCAGAAATGCTAAACGCGGGTGTAGTTAGTTAGGAGCAACGGGGAACGATGCAGAGACGGCAATTCCTCAGAATGACAGCAGGGGCCGCGGCGGTTGCCGCCGTTGCGCCGCTCGCACCACTCTCAGCCTATGCCGCTACCAATCGAAGATCGCTGCACCTTTACGACGCTCACAATCTGGTCGAAATCAAGGAAGAGTACTGGGTCGACGGCTGGTACAATCCAGACGTCCTGGCCAAGTTCAATTACTTCCTGCGCGACTGGCGGTCGGACGAAGTCCGGGTGATGGACCCGGGCCTGCTCGACATTCTCAACTCGCTGCAGCGCAAGGGCGGTTCGGCCGAGCCGATCCACATCGTCTGCGGTTATCGCTCCCGGGCGACCAACGCGATGCTCGCCCGCCGCAGCCGTGGCGTCGCACGCAACTCGCTGCACATCCAGGGGCAGGCGGCCGATATCTTCATGCCGAATATGAGCTTGGGCAGCCTGCGGTCGACGGCCGTGGGCCTGGGCGCCGGCGGGGTCGGTTACTACCCCCGCTCGAACTTTGTCCATGTCGACACCGGCGACGTCCGCACCTGGTAAGCCAGGGGCGGACCGACCGAACAGGGGCCGCCGCGAGGCGGCCCTTTCTGATTCCGGGTCACAGCTCGATCAGCGCATAGGGCCGGCCGCTCGGCTTCTCGATGCCCCAGGCCACATTATAGACTGGCGCGCCGCCCGGGGTGCGGCCCTCATACACGCCGCGATGGGCGTGGCCGTGCACCACGGCGCCGACCGTGAAGCGGTCGATCGTCTCGGCCAAGCGTGAGGAGCCGAGGAAGGGGTAGATCTCCAGCGGCTCGCCCTCGATGGTCTCGGCGATCGGGGCGTAGTGCAGCACCACCAGCGCCCGCTGCGTCCTCACCGCGCGCATGGCGTTCTCCAGCCGCATCGCCTCGCCCACCGCCACGGCGACGAAGTCCTTGGTCTCGGGCTCGCCGAAGGAGCCGAGCATCCGCTTGCCGAATCCTCCCGCGAATCCCTTGACCCCGACGAAGCCGACGCCGTCGATCTCGC
>NZ_JBYRFX010001010.1:0-2349 GCF_057815775.1 Inquilinus sp. | reverse complement strand
GAGATCGGCCGCCACGGCACGGCGGTGTTCGACGCCGTGGTGCGGCTGGGCCAGATTCGATGACCATCGACCGCGCCCAGTGCAAGGCCCTCGATCGCGACGATCCGCTGCGCGGCTGCCGCGACCGGTTCCTGCTGCCGGACGGGGTGCTGTATCTCGACGGCAATTCCCTCGGCGCCCTGCCGCAGGGCGTGGCCGAACGGGTCGGGGCCACGGTGACGGCAGAGTGGGGGCGGGGGCTGATCCGGTCCTGGAACACCGCCGGCTGGTATGCCTCGCCGCAGCGCGCCGGGGCCAAGACGGCGCGGCTGATCGGGGCCGGCGCGCATGAGGTCACGGTGACCGACGCGATCTCGATCAACCTGTTCAAGCTGCTGGTCGCCGCCTGCCGGATGCGGCCGGACCGCACCGTGATCGTGGCCGAAGCCGGCAATTTCCCCTCCGACCTCTATGTCGTCGACAGCGTTGCCCGGATGATGGGCTGCAGCGTCCGCCGCGTCCCGGCCGGTGAGGTCGCGGTGGCGATCGGCGACGACACCGCGGTCGCCACCCTGTCCGAGATCAACTTCAAATCCGCCGAGCGCCAGGACATGGCGGCGGTGACCGCTTCCGCCCACGCCAAAGGCGCGCTGATCCTGTGGGATCTCGCCCATTCCAGCGGCGCGGTCGACGTCCAGCTCAACCGGGTGCGGGCCGATTTCGCCATCGGCTGCGGCTACAAATTCCTCAATGGCGGGCCCGGCGCGCCCGGCCATCTCTTCGTCGCCGAACGGCATCTCGCCGCGGTCGACCAGCCGCTGACCGGCTGGTTCGGCCATGCCGAGCCCTTCGCCTTCACCGAGGAGTTCGCCCGGGCCGACGGCATCCGTAGCCTGCTGTGCTCGACTCCGCCGATGCTGTCGATGGCGGCCTATGAGACGGCGCTGGAGGCCTATGACGGCATCGCCATGGCCGATGTCGAGGCCAAGGCGCGGGCGCTGGGCGACCTGCTGATCCGCCTGTTCGACGAACGCCTGGCGCCGCTCGGCTGCCGGCTGGAAAGCCCGCGCGACGGGGCGCGCCGCGGCAGCCATGTCTCGATCGGCCACGACCAGGGCTATGCCGTGATGCGGGCGCTGATCGCCCGCGGCGTGATCGGCGATTTCCGGGCACCTGATGTGATGCGCTTCGGCCTGACCCCGCTCTATCTCGGCTATGCCGATGTGTTCGACGCGGTGGCGGCGGTCGAGGCGGTGATCGCCGGCCGGGTGTTCGAAGCGACGGAATTCCAGCGCCGTCACGCCGTCACCTGAGCACGGGCATAGGCAAGGCCGGAGCGCGGGTTCTAGACTGGGGCATGACCCCGAGACCGGCCCATGGCTGACCCGACCCTTCCCTCCCTGATGGACAGTTCCCGCGCCGTGCTGCGCGTGCTGGCTTCTTCCGGCCCGATCACCCGGCCGCGGCTGGGGGCGATCCTCGACCTGTCGAAGCCGACCATGTCGGCGGCGGTGTCGGAGCTGAGCGCCGCGGGGCTGGTCACCGCCCACGGGTCGCATAAGGGCGCGACCGGGCGCACCGCCACGATCTATGGCCTCGGCCCCGCCGCCGGCTATGTCATGGGCATCGATGTCGGCGCCGCCCAGGTCCGGGCCGTCGCCCATTCGCTGGACGACCGGCCGCTGGCGACGATCGAGGAGCAGATCCCGCGGCCGAGCGGCGCCACCGTCGACGAGATCGGCGAGGTCATCGATTCCGTCGCCCGCGCCACCATCCTGGCGGTGGGCGAAAAGCACCGGATCCTGCGCAGCGTCGCCGTCGCCGTGCCGCGCATCGTGTCGACCCAGCGCCTGGGCCAGCGCAAGGGGCCGGACGCGGTGCTGCGCCAGCTGCGGATCCGGATCGCTGCCCCGATCCTGCTGGAGAACAACGTCAACTGCGCCGCGCTGGCCGAACATCATTACGGCGCGGCGCGGAACCACGACGTGTTCTCCTACCTCCAGGTCGGGGTGCGCATCGGCCTCGGCATCATCGTCAACGGCCGGCTGCTGCGCGGCTTCAACGGCGCGGCGGGAGAGATCGGGCGGCTGCCCTTCCCCTGGTCGCCGGACGAGGTCCCGACCCGGGAGGGGCTGGAGCACTATCTGGGATCGGCCGCGCTGGTCGAGCGCTGCGCCGCGGACTGGCCGGCGGCGGAAGGCCTGCCCCCGGCCTCGGCGAAGGAGCTGTTCGCCCGGGCCGAGGCCGGGTCGGAGACCGCGCTGCTGTGGGTGGCGCGGCACGCCGCCGACATCGGCCGGCTGGTCGCCGGCTGCGTCGGCATGCTCGACCCCGGGCTGATCGTGCTGGGCGGCGGCGTCGGCCAGAACC
>NZ_JBYRFX010001009.1:0-1500 GCF_057815775.1 Inquilinus sp. | reverse complement strand
CACCCTGACCGTGCGCGACGTGCTGGAGCCGGCGATCCATTACGCCGAGGGCGGCCACCCGATGCTGCCGCGGGTGGCCGACACCATCGCCGGCCTCGCGACCTTCTTCGAGACGGAATGGCCGACCTCAGCCGCGGTGTTCCTGCCCGGCGGGGTGGCACCGCAGGCCAAGCGGCTGTTCCGCAACCCGGCTTTGGCCGAGACCTGGAAGCGGGTGCTGCGCGAGGCCGAGGCGGTCGGCGGCGACCGCGAGCGTCAGATCGAGGCGGCGCGGGCCGCCTTCTACAACGGCTTCGTGGCCGAAGCGATCGACCGCTTCTCGCGCAACACCGAGGTGATGGACGAGAGCGGCCGGCGCCACCGCGGCGTCATCACCGGCGACGACATGGCGGGCTGGAGCCCGACCTACGACACGCCGCTGACCTATGATTATCACGGCCACACCGTGGCCAAGATCCGGCCCTGGGGCCAGGGGCCGGTGTTCCTGCAGACGCTCGCCCTGCTGAAGGACATCGACCTGGCGTCGATGGGTCCCGCCAGCGCTGATTTCGTGCACACCGTCACCGAGGCGATGAAGCTCGCCTTCGCCGACCGCGAGATCTATTACGGCGACCCGGATTTCGTCGACGTGCCGGTCGAGGCGCTGCTGTCCGATGGCTACAACGACGCCCGCCGCGGCCTGATCGGCACCACCGCCTCGCGCGACCTGCGGCCCGGCCGGGTGCCGGGCTATGAGGCCCAGGTCGACCGGGTGATGGCGGCGCTGGAGCGGCTGTCGAAGATCAGCGGCGCGGGGACCGCGAGCAGCGAGCCGACCACGGCCGAGATGCTGTCGGCCCGGCGCGGCGACACCACCCACATCGACGCGGTCGACCGCTGGGGCAACATGGTGGCGGCGATGCCGTCCGGCGGCTGGCTGCAATCCTCGCCGGTCATTCCCGAGCTGGGCTTCATGCTGAACTCCCGCGCCCAGATGTTCTGGCTGGAGCCGGGACTGCCGGCCAGCCTGGAGCCGGGCAAGCGGCCGCGCACCACCCTGACCCCGTCGCTCGCCCTGCGCGACGGCCAGCCCTACATGGTGTTCGGCTCACCCGGCGGCGACCAGCAGGAGCAGTGGCAGCTGCAGCTGTTCCTGCGCCACGTCCATCACGGGCTGAACCTGCAGGAGGCGATCGAGCAGCCGGCGTTCCACACGGCACACTTCCCCAGCTCGTTCTATCCGCGCGAGCGCAAGCCCGGGCATCTGCTGGCCGAGGAGAATTTCGGAACGGAGGTGCTGGAGGATCTGCGCCGCCGCGGCCATGCGCTGGAGACGGCGCCGGAATGGACGGTCGGCCGGCTGGTCGCCGCGTCCCGCGACCCCGACGGGCTGCTGCATGCCGCCGCCACGCCGCGGCTGATGCAGGCCTACGCCGCGGGGCGGTAACGGTCGCCGGCCCTCCCCGGACCCGATCCGGGGAGGGCCATCCTGCCTCAGCTTCCCGAGACGAGCTTGAGGCC
>NZ_JBYRFX010001008.1:0-3326 GCF_057815775.1 Inquilinus sp. | reverse complement strand
CCGCTGCCGGGTCGGTCAGCAGCCGGTCGATCGCCGCGGCCAGCTTGTCCGGCGTGCAGTTCTCCTGCAGCAGTTCCGGCACCGCCGGGCGGTCCAGCATGATGTTGACCAGGTTGGCATACTTGGTGGTCAGCAGGCGCCGGACGACAAAGGCGGTCAGCGGGTTGATCAGATAGGCGATCACGCTCGGCACCCGCGCCATGCCCAGCTCCAGCGCCACGGTGCCGGAGGCGGCGAGCGCCGCGTCGCTGGCGGCGAAGGCGTCGTATTTCTCGCCATCGCCCTCGATCAGGATCGGGTCGCCGGGCCAGGATTGCGCCGCCGCGCGCACCAGCTCCGCCACCGTCTCGACCGTCGGCACCGCCACCCGCAGCCCGGGGTGGCGGGCAGCAAGCGCCTTGACCGTCTCGGCGAACACCGGCAGCAGCCGCTTCACCTCGCCGCGCCGGCTGCCCGGCAGCACGGTCAGCAGCTTGGCGTCCGGCGCGATGCCATAGTCGCGGCGGAAGCCGGCGCCATCGCCCTGCCCGGCCGCGGTCTCGATGATGGGATGGCCGACATAGGTGGTCGGCAGCCCGTGCCGTTCGAACCAGGGCGGCTCGAACGGCAGCTGCACCATCAGATGGTCGACCAACCCCGCCAGCTTGCGTGCCCGGCCGGGCCGCCAGGCCCAGACTTTGGGTGCCACGAAATGCACGATCGGGAAGGTTCGGTCGGCCAGCCGGCACGCCACCCGGGCGTTGAAGGCCAGGCCGTCGATCGACACCATCACATCCGGCTTCGCCGCCAGCGCCGCTTCGGCGGTGCGGCGCACCCGATCGAGCAGGCGCGGCAGCTGCGGCACCAGCTCGACCACGCCCATGACGGCGATATCGGCCAGCGGGAACAGGCTCACCAGCCCTTCCGCCGTCATCCGGGCGCCGCCGACGCCGCTGAAGCGCACGCCGTCGCCGCAGCGGCGCTTCAGGGCGGCCATCAGGCTGGCGCCCATCAGATCGCCCGAAGGTTCGGTGGCGACCAGGAAGATGTGCGGCCCCGCCATCTCGGCTGACGACATCATTCGCCCTCCGCCAGGCAGAGCACGAACAGGCCGAGCCGGTCGGCCGTCTGCCGCACCGCCTCGGCATCGATGATCATGGCGCCACCGGCCTCGACCACGATGCCGCGCAGGCCGTTGGCGGCGGCGAGCTCGACCGTGGTCACGCCGATGGTCGGCGGGTCGAGCCGGATGTCCTGCTGCGGCTTCTTGGCCTTGACCAGCACGCCGCCCGGGCCCGGCCGGGCCAGCGGGCCGCAGCGGCGCAGCATTGCGTCGGTGCCCTCCGCCGCCTCGACCGCCAGCACATAGCCATGCTGCACCACGGCGCCCTGGCCGATGTCGAGCCGGCCGATTTCGCGGGCGATCTCGCGCGCCTTGTCGATGTCGCCCTGGGCCATCGTGTCGGGACCCAGCCGGGTCAGCAGGCCGGGCTTGGCCAGGAAATCGTCGATCACCTCATGCAGGGCGACGAGGCGGAACCCCTCTTCCTGCAGAATCCGGCGCAGCGCCGTCAGCAGCGCATCGTCGCCGAGCGAGGAGAAGCCGATCCGGGTCAGGATCCGCACCGCCTTGAAGTCCGGCATCAGCTCGAACAGGCTGGGACGGCGGATGTTGCCGACCGGGCACAGCGTGCCGACACCCTGGCGCTTGAGTTCCTCGATCCAGCGGCCGGCGGCGCCGAGCCTGGTCCAGAAATGCGGCACGCCCTCTAGCAGGGCCGGGTCGGTCATGCCGCGAAAGGCGACGACGACGAAATCCCGCCCGGCCTGCCGGCACGACTCGATCAGCCGCCCGGGCAACGGACCCGCGGCGGCGAGAATCCCCAGCTTATCCGGCATGCCGTCGGCGGGCCGGCTGCATCACGTTGCGACCGGCATCGGCGTCGATGAAGGCCAGGATGCGCTGCACGATCTCGTTGTCACCGTATTTTTCGCGCGTGTCTTCGAGCCGCGACGCGAACTCCCGCTCATCGTCGAACAGGGTGCGGTAGGCGGCCAGCATCGACTGGATCTGCGGCTTGGTGAAGCCGCGGCGCTTCAGCCCGACCAGGTTCAGCCCGTTCAGCGTCGCCGTCTCGCCGGTCGCGAGACCGAAGGGAATGATGTCGTTGCGCACCGGCGTCATGCCGCCGACGAAGGCGTGGGCGCCGAGGCGGATGTGCTGGTGGATGGCGCTGTTGCCGCCGATGATGACGTGGTCTTCGATCGTGACATGGCCGGCCAGCACGGCGTTGTTGGCCATGATGATGTGACTGCCGAGGATGCAGTCATGGGCGACATGCGTGTTCACCATGAACATGCAGTTGTCGCCGACCACGGTCTTCATCTTGTCGCCGCGCGTGCCCGGATTCATGGTCACGTGTTCGCGGATGACGTTGTTGGCGCCGATGATCAGTTCCGACTTCTCACCGGAGAACTTCAGATCCTGCGGCGGCAGGCCGAGCGAGACGAAGGGATAAATCTTCGTCTTCGGCCCGATGCTGGTGTGGCCGCCGATCACGCTGTGCGAGATCACCTCGACCTCGTCGCCGAGGACGACGTCGGGGCCGACGGTGCAGAACGGACCGATCTTGACGCCGGCGCCCAGCTTGGCGGCCGGATCGACCAGGGAGGTCGGATGGATCGAGGCGGTCATAGATCGTCCATGATCATGGCTGCGAATTCGGCCTCGGCGACCAGCACGTCCTCGACCATCACCTTGCCGGAAAACTTCCAGACATTGCGGCGCTGCTGCAGCCGCTTCACATGAACCCGCATGCTGTCGCCAGGCACGACCGGGCGGCGGAACCGGGCATTGTCCACCGTCATGAAGTAGACCAGCTTGCCTTTGGCATCCTCGCCCAGCGTCTTCACCACCAGGATGGCCGCGGTCTGGGCCATCGATTCGACGATCATCACACCCGGCATCACCGGGCGACGCGGGAAATGGCCCTGGAAGAAGCCTTCGTTGATGGTGACGTTCTTGATGCCCGTGCAGCTTTCGCCCTGCACGATGTCGACCACCCGATCCACCAGAATCATCGGATACCGGTGCGGGATCAGCTCCATGATCCCGACGATATCCAGCTGCGACAAATCCTTCTTGTCGCTGGCGGCTCCATCCATCTCAGTCGCCCTTCCCTTCGGCTAAACGTGCCAGCATGACCTGCTGCCGGAAAAACTGCCGCTTCGGTATCGCAGGGGCTCCCACGACTTCGGCGCCAGGGTCGACGTCCCGCATGACCCCCGCATTCGCGGCGATCTTCGCCCCCGCACCAATGCTGAGATGCCCCGCGACGCCAGCCTTG
>NZ_JBYRFX010001007.1:0-4705 GCF_057815775.1 Inquilinus sp. | reverse complement strand
CTCCAAGGACGACCTCGTCGTCGCCTATCTCGACGACCGCAACGTCGACTACTGGCGGCGCTGGGACCGGGCCTTCGCCAAGCATGAGGGCAATCCGCGGGCCCAGCTGCGCGCCATGATGGAGTATCTGGCCGACCGCACCACGGCGATGGATTATCGCGGCTGCCCCTTCACCAACGACGCCACGGAGTTCCCGGAGCCGGGCCACCCCGGTCGCCGGGTGTCGGAAGCAAACAAGCGCGAGCTGCGGCAGCGCCTGCTGCATTTGGCCGAGGCGCTGGGCGCCCCCGAGCCCAAGGTGCTGGCCGACAGTCTGGTGCTGCTGGTCGAAGGCGCCTATTCGATCAGCCAGACCATCCGCGGCCCGGACGGACCCGGCAAGGCCATCGTCTGGGCGGCCGAGGCCCTGGTCACGGCGCAGTTGGGGCCGCAGGACGCGCCAGTTCGCTGACAGGCCGCAGCGGGATCAGAACATGTCCCGCGGATCGAACACCAGGATGAAGCTGTCGTTCGGCCAGCCGCCCTTGGGCATGGGCCAGGGCTGACACACCGGGTTGAGGACTGCGCGTCGTGCGGCATTGGCCCAGTCGCGATCGCCCCCGTCATCCACGATGCTGACGGCATCGGGCGGGACGGTGCCATCCGGATTGATCCGGGCCACTTGGAGCCGGACGACCGGCTTGGCCGTCGACGTCGAATCGATGTTCCAGCATTGCTTGATCTTGTCCCGGATCGCCCCCTCTTCCCCGCGACTCACGACCGAAGACCGGCCCCTCTGCTCGATCGGCTTGGCCGCCGTGCCCGCCTGAACACAGCCGGCCAGCAGCAGCACAGCCGCAACCGATGCAATGCGATGAATCATGTCGGCTCCCCTCCGCATGATGAAACCGCAGCATAGCCGCCGCCCGGCCGCCTGCCCAGGGCCGGACGCAGCCTAGCGGTGGGCCAGCCCCAGGCGCTGCAGCTCCGCATCGCGGCGCGGGGCGTCGGAGGCGAGGAAGAATTCGTCCAGCTGCGGCGGCGCCACCCGGGTGGCGGACAGCATGGCGTGGGCCTGGCCGCGATGATGGATCTGGTGCTGGAACAGATGCATCAGGATCGCCGCCACCGGATCGCGATGGGTCGCACCGTCGCGACGGTCGATCGTCACCACCCGGTCGAGACCGGCTTCATCGAGCCCGTCGCAGAAGCCGACCAGGTCGCGATCGGTCTCGGACTGCGCCGCCGCCAGGTCCACGGCATCGGGATACGGCATCGGGTTGCCGGGCAACCCGCGCCCCGGCCCCTTCAGGTCGGCGAGATAGGCCCGGTCGACCACCAGGATGTGGTTCAGCGTCCGCCGCAGCGATGGGAAGAAGCCGGTGCGCGGCGCCGCGAATTCTTCCGGCGTCAGCCGGATGCAGGCGGCGTGCAACCGGGCATTGGCCCAGGCGTTGTTGCGCGCCATCAGGCGGATATGGTCGGCCAGCGGCATCGATATCGTTCCTCCCCGAATTCAGTTTTAGGAAGGGCTTGGCGCCCTTCCGACAGGTGTATCAGGGAATACTGGTGCGCGTCGTCCCGTCGTCCACTGTGGCGGCGCAGAAAAGCGAAATGAACCGGACCGGCAAAACGCCGCAGCCCGGACCATGGCGGCGGTGGCCGAGGCGCCGTAGCTTCGAACGGCTTGAATGTTCGATACGGGATGATGAGGACGCGAGTGGGCGATCACGGGACGCGCCGCTACGTGCTGGTGTCGGGCTCCTGGCATGGCGGCTGGGTCTGGCGCGACGTTGCGGCCAGGCTGCGCGCCGCCGGCCACGAGGTCACCACCCCGACGCTGACAGGGCTCGGCGAGCGCCGCCATCTCGGCCAGGGCGTCGACCTGGCCCTGCATGTCGAGGACGTGGTCGCCCATATCGAGATGGAGCGGCTGTCCGGCGTCACGCTGGTCGGCTGGAGCTATGGCGGCATGGTGATCACGGGCGTGCTGGCCCGCATCCCCGAGACGATCCGAGCGATGATCTATCTCGACGCCTTCGTGCCGGAGGACGGCAAGGCCCTGGTCGACTATCTCACCCCCGAGGGCCGGGCCGCCTGGGACAAGTACAAGGACGCCGACGCGCCGCTGCCGCCCCTGTCCGCCGAGCGGCTGGGCCTGACCGACCCGGCGCAGATCGAGTCCGTCGTGCCGCGCCTGACCGCCCAGGCGTGGCAGAGCTTCTACCAGCCGGTCCGGGCCCTGACTCCGCGCCCCGCGATCCCGACGGCCTACATCAAATGCACCGGCAATCCGGCGCCGCATTTCAAGGCCATCCTGGAGGAGATGAAGCGCGAC
Source organism: Inquilinus sp. (assembly GCF_057815775.1). Lineage (NCBI taxonomy): Bacteria > Pseudomonadati > Pseudomonadota > Alphaproteobacteria > Rhodospirillales > Rhodospirillaceae > Inquilinus > Inquilinus sp. The sequence goes on along the minus strand of NZ_JBYRFX010001007.1, from coordinate 2,388 downwards.
GCGGCCGTGCGGACCGATGCCATCGCCACGGGCCATTGCTGCATGGTGACCGCGCCGGCGGAGACGGCCCGGATGCTGGAGGCCTATAGCTGACACGCGGCCGATGGCGTGTCGGGCCGGGATGACCTAGGCTCCGCGCCCGGCAGACACGAACCGGAGCGCCGGATGATCGCGCGGGACCCTTACAGCTGGCGGCAGGATCCGGCGGTGCCGCCCTTCCCCGACGACCGACCGATCATCATCTTCGACGGCTACTGCGTCATGTGCTCCGGCTGGGCGCGGTTCATCCTGCGGTACGACCGGGCGAAGCGGTTCCGGCTGCTGCCGGCGCAATCGCCGACCGGGCGGGCGCTGTACGTCCATTACGGCCTCGACCCCGAGGATTACGAGACCAACATCCTGCTGGCCGACGGCATCGCTTGGTTCAAGTCGGAAAGCGTGATCCGCACCGCCCTGGGCCTCGGCCTGCCCTGGTCGCTGATCGCGGCGCTGCGGGTGCTGCCGCGGGGCTGGCGCGACCGGCTGTATGGCCTGGTGGCGCGCAACCGCTTCCGCCTGTTCGGCCGGCGCGATGCCTGCATGCTGTCGCCGCCGGGCCAGGAAGACCGCTTCCTGACGTGACCGGACCGCGCCTGCGCATCCTGGTGATCGGCGGCACCGGCAGCTTCGGCGGCCGGCTGGTGCGGCTGCTGGCCGACGAGCCCGGCCTGACGCTGCTGGTCGCCGGCCGGTCGGCGGCGAAGGCCGAGGCGTTCTGCCGGAGCCTGAACGGGCAGGCCGAGAGGATGCCCCTCGCCCTGGATCGCGACGGCGACGTGGCAGCGGCGATCGCGGCTGCGGCACCCGATATTGTCGTCGATGCCAGCGGGCCGTTCCAGGCCTATGGCGCGGCGCCCTATCGCGTGGTCGAGGCCTGCATCGCCTGCGGCGCCGATTATCTCGATCTGGCCGACGGCGCCGATTTCGTCACCGGCATCGCCCGCTTCGATGCCGCCGCCCGGCAGCGCGGCATAGCCATCCTGTCCGGCGTCAGCAGCTTTCCCGTGCTGACCGCCGCCGCGGTGCGGCACCTGGCGCAAGGCCTGGACCGGGTCGAGACCATCATGGCCGGGCTGGCGCCGTCGCCCTATGCCGGGCTGGGGTTGAGCGTGACCCACGCCGTCGCCTCCTATGCCGGCAAGCCGGTGCAGTTGGTGCGCGACGGGCGGCCGGCGACGGGACGCGCCCTGATCGAGACCCGGCGCCGCACGGTGGCGCCACCCGGCCGGCTGCCGCTGCACAGCACCCGCTTCTCGCTGGTCGATGTGCCGGATCTGCAGCTGCTGCCGGAGTTGTGGCCCGGACTGCAGGAGATCTGGGTCGGCGCCGGCCCCGTGCCGGAAATCCTGCACCGGGCGCTGAGCGGTTTGGCCTGGCTGGTGCGGTTCGGCCTGCTGCCCTCGCTGCTGCCGCTGGCGCCGCTGCTGCATGCTGCCAGCACCCGGCTGCGCTGGGGCGAGCATCGCAGCGGCATGATCATCGCCGTCACCGGCCGGGCCGCGGCGGGGCAACCGGTGGAACGGTCCTGGCATCTGCTGGCCGAGGGCGATGACGGGCCGCTGATCCCGGCCATGGCCGCGGCCGCGGTGATCCGGCGCCGGCTGCAGGGCCTGCGTCCCGCTCCCGGCGCCCGCGCGGCGACCACGGAGCTGGAGCTGGCGGATTACGAAGCGCTGTTCGCCAGCCGGGCAATCACGGCTGGGTGGCGCGAGAGCACGGCAGAGACCGCCCGGCAGCCGCTGTATCGCCGCCTGCTCGGCGACGCCTGGGTCGCCCTGCCCGAAGCGCTGCGGGCGATGCACGACCTCACAGGCGAGAAGCGGGTGGCCGGCCGGGCCATGGTCGACCGTGGCACCGGCCTGCTGTCGCGCCTGGTCGCGGCGATCATCGGCTTTCCCGCCGCCGGCAGCGAGGTGCCGGTTGAGGTGGCGTTCGGGGTCGAGCACGGCATCGAGACCTGGCACCGGCGCTTCGCCGGCCGACCGTTTTCCAGCACGCAGGAAGAGGGGCGCGGCCGGTCCGAGGGCTTGGTCGTCGAGCGCTTCGGCCCGGTCCGGGTCGGGCTGGCCCTGGTGCTGGAGGGCGACCGGCTGCGCCTGGTGGTGCGGCGCTGGAGCCTGTTCGGCCTGCCGCTGCCCCTGGCGCTGGCCCCGAACGGCGAGGCCTGGGAGACGGAAGCGGAAGGCCGCTTCCGCTTCCATGTCGAGATCCGCCACCCCTGGACCGGGCTGATCGTCCGCTACCGCGGCTGGCTGGCGCCGGTGGAGTGATAGCAGAGAGCGACGTCACCACCCCGCACCGTCATCGCGAGCCCCGCAGGGGCGTGGCGATCCAGCGGCTCGATCTCTG
>NZ_JBYRFX010001006.1:0-7331 GCF_057815775.1 Inquilinus sp. | reverse complement strand
TAGAGCGTATAGGCCTCGCCGTCCTCGCTGACCACGTTGTAGAAACACGACCCGAAGGCCGCGCCTGACAGCTCGGTGGCGGCATCGGTGACGATCTGCACCGTGCGCTCGAGATCGAGCTCGGCGGCGATCGCGGTGCCGACGGCGTTCAGCTTCGCCAGGGTGCTCGCCTGCTCTTCGAGCGCGCGGGCGCTCTCGCGCCGGATCGCCGCGAGACGCAGGCTGGCACCGACCCGGGCCAGTAGTTCCCGTGCCGAGAAGGGCTTGGTCAGATAATCGTCTGCGCCAGAGCGGATGCCTTCGACCTGCGCCTCCTCGCCGGCCCGCGCCGACAGCAGCAGGACCGGGATGTCCCGCAGCTGCGGATCGCGGCGGACCTCCCGTAGCAGGCCGAAGCCGTCGAGCTTCGGCATCATCACATCTGACAGGATCAGGTCGGGCTTCGCGCGGCCGATCGCCTCCAGCGCCTCCTCCCCATCGGCGGCCGTCTCCACCCGGGACCCCGCCGAACGCAGCAGCCTTTTCACATAGCGCCGCATGTCGGCGTTATCGTCGGTCACCAGCACCAGGTTGCGCTCGGCGCCCGGGACCAGGGCAATGGCGTCCAGGCCTTCCTGGGCCGGTGCCGGCGTCTCGCGTGGAGCCGCGCCGCCGGACGACAGCCAGCCCATGGCCTCGTCGACATAAGCCTCGGTGCGCATGCCTGTCGATGCCAGGGAGCGCGCGGTGCCGATCCGGTCCGCCGGAATATGGTCCGTGCCGAACGGGATGCTGATCGTGAACGCGGTGCCACGGCCGACCTCACTGTCGACCAGGACTTGGCCGCCATGCAGCTTGACCAACTCCTGCACCAGGGCCAGGCCGATGCCGGTCCCTTCGATCGACCGGCCGCGCGCGCCCTCGATGCGGCGGAAGCGCTCGAACAGGCGAGGCAACTCCCCGGCCGCAATTCCCGTGCCGGTATCGGCGATCACGATGTCTGCGCTGCGCCCGTCCGGCGAAGGCCGGATTGCGACCGAGATCTCGCCGTCGAAGGTGAATTTAAGCGCATTGGAGAGGAGGTTGAGGACGATCTTTTCCCACATCTCGTGGTCGACATAGACGGGCTCGGGCAAGGCCGGGCAGTCGACCACGAGGCGGAGCTGGGCACGCTCAATTGCCGATCGGAAGGTCGAGGCCAGTTCGGCTGTCAGCTTGGCCAAGTCGGTGGGCTTGTAACTCGCCTCGACCCGCCCAGCCTCGATCCGCGAGAAATCGAGCAGCGAGTTGACCAGCTTCAGCAGCCGGGTCGAATTCCGGTGCGCGACCTCGACCAGGGTGCGGCTCTCCGCCGGGATCTCGTCTCCGGCGGCGCCGAGCAGGTCTTCGAGCGGCCCCATCATGAGCGTCAGCGGGGTGCGGAATTCGTGGCTGACATTCGAGAAGAAGGTGGTCTTGGCGCGGTCGATCTCCGCCAGTGCCTCGGACCGACGCTTCTCCTCCTCATAGGCATGGGCGTTGGCCACGCTGTTGGCGATCTGGCCTGCGATGAAGGTGAGAAAGCCGCGATAGCCATCGTCCAGCAGGCGGAAGGGATTCAGACCGGCGATCAGCACGCCCGCCCGCCCGTTCTCGCCGGCCGCCGGGATGGGGATCAGCATGGCCTGGGCCGGTGGCTGCGGCCAGGCCCCGGAGGGGAAGGCCACGCCGGAGACGGCGGGCAGATCGATCACGGCATGACGGTCCGGCTTGCGCAGGATATCGGCGATCGGCCATGGGCCGGAGGTTCCCGACGCGATCTGCTCCGGGGCCGCCGGATGCCCGGCGGCGATGCCGCTGCGACCGGCCAACCGCACATCCTCGGCCCTGGGCTCCGCCATGTAGATTAGCGCGAAGGGCAGGTCCTGCCGGTTCGCCTCGAGCACCAGGGCGCTGCGCTCGCAGACCTCCTGCCATGTCCGCGCATCCGCGGTGCCGGCTGCCAGGTCACGGAGGATGGCCAACTGGCGCTCGCTCAGCACCCGTCGGGTGTCGTCGGTGTTGGCGCAGATGATGCCGCCGGTGCTGCCGTCATCGGTCGGAATGGGGCTATAGGAGAAGGTGTAGTAGGTCTCTTCCGGATAGCCGTTGCGCTCCATCATCAGGAGCTGCTGCTCGACATAGGTGCCTTCGTCGCCGCCCAGCGCCGTGGCCAGCATCGGCCCGATCTCGGTCCAGATCTCGCGCCACACCGCGGCCGTCGGCTGGCCCAGCGCCGCGGGATGCTTGCCGCCGATGATCGATTTGTAGGGTTCGTTGTAGAAGAAGATCAGCTCCGGGCCCCAGCCGATCCAGATCGGCTGGCGCGAAGTCAGCATGATCCGAATGGCCGTCTTCAGGATCTGCGGCCATTGCTCGGCCGGACCCAGCGACGTCCCGGTCCAGTCATGGGCCCGGATGCGCTGTCCCATCTCGCCGCCGCCCCTCAGGAAGTCGGCGTTGGAAACCGGCCCAAGCCCTCCCGCATCGCCCGCCTCATTCACGTTCCACCTCGACGAGGAATCTTCGAAGGACCCAGCATAATCCGGCCTCCGGCCGAATGGACGCGTAAATCACCCGTCCCATCATGCGGACGCGCTAGAGAGCAGAAAAACCAGAGAACCAAGTGCTGCGACAATGGGCAAGGCGCGCATCTGTTCGTTCCCTTTAAAAGCCCTCAACTCCACCGCACCCCCGATCGGGCGGACATCTGTCGGAGCGGTGGCCGTTCTTGCCCAATGTGTTGAAACTATCGACTTCGGTCATGTCTGGTTTCGGGGCTCACACCGGCCGGAACTGGCCCAAGGCCCGGGGCCTACCGATTCGACCCGCGTCCGATGTCGGCGCGCCTATGCGGCGGCCGCTTATGGCGCCCTCCGGTCTGATTGAGACGACAGAGAAGGGCGGCGAGCGGACGAAGGGGCCACGCTTCAGAAGGGAAACACGGCTGACTTCGCTCCAGAGTCCCACGACTTGTGATGCCTGTCAGCCTAGGGACCAGCCAGTCGCCGCATCACGACGTCGAGCGTCGGCCACGGCGGACCCTTGCGTATGGTCCTGAGGAGTTCGCGGCCCACGCGTCGCCCGTTCGGGAACTGGTCGCCTGCATCCCACCGCCACGCCGCGACCATCGCAAGAACGAGGGCCTGGCAATCGCCGAGCAGTTCTTGATCGGCGTTCGGATAGTGCTCGACAACCTCTTCGGGCACATGGGCGAGGTCGAATTCGACTGGCCCGCGGCAACACGTCTCGAGGTCGATGAACAGCGGCCCGTTCTTCGTGCTGAGCACGTTGCCCGGGTGCGGCTCGCCGTGCAGCAACTGCTCCGCGGCGCCGCGGTCGGCGATCGTTCGTCTCAGGCTCCCCAGCGTGCTGCCGAGAAGTTCACGGTCCGCGTCGGCGAGCGCCGGAGTTTGGTCGCGGCTCGCCACGAGTTGCTGAGCTTCCGCGACCCGATCCGTGAAGTGCGGCGTGGCGACATCGAGCTTGCGCATGCCGGCATGCAGCCGCTCGAGCGCCTTCGCGTAGTCGGCCGGCGCGACCCCGCGAGCCGTCACAGGCGCGTAGTAGGTCCACAGCGTCACCACGAAGCCGTCACGCTCATAGGCGCGGGGCTCCACACGAGGGTCGAGCGCAGCCACGGGGCTCTCGGTCTTGGCGAGCCATTGGGCAAGCTCGATTTCGAACTGCGCCACCTGCTGTGCCAGAGGCGCCACCCGGACAAGGACGTCGCAAGGCAGCAGGCGCACGGCGAGCTTGTTCGAGTTTTGCAGAACGACCGCGTCGCAGACCGTCAGGCCAAGCGCTGAGGCGATCGACCTAGCCGCGGCCACCGCACGCGAAACCTCAGTTGCCTGCAAGGGACGGCTCCGTCTGCACATACTCAGGTGCGGGTTACCTACGGGACTAGGCGTTTCCTGTCACTCGCCGCGCTGGGCCGACGGCAAGTCGGCTTTGGGTCGCATCCGGTCACGTCCGCTTTGGACAACCGCGGGCGATGTCTCGTTATGGCGCACCCCAGTTGGGCCAGGGAACATGAGAGGCGGAGATCGGGGGCTAGCGGGTGCGTCGGGGGCCGCCAGGGGGGGCGACAGCGTCTTGACGGCCTGAACCGTGATATGTGCGGACAGATGACGAGTTTCTTCGCACCACGTGTCATCCCGACGGACCGATCCCCGGTGACGATCATCGCAGCGCCCTTGTATCGACGCAACCGATCTGGCCCAGTTCCTTATTGCAGCGTTTGCATCTCTTCTCGGAGTTGGCCACGAGCCCGGGAGAGCCGAGATCTTACCGTGCCTGTCGGGATTTGAAGTCGCTGGGCCGCCTCAACATACGAATCCCCTTCGACCGCCACTATGGTCAAGATTTCCTGGTGTTCCTTCGAAAGAGTCGTCCAGCGTGCCGAAACCTGCCGTAGTTCAATGATCCCCAGCTGTGTCGGCAGCGTACCGACGTCCCAATCGTCGATTGAGATCATCACGGCCCGGGATCGAACGGTCGTGACCTTCGATAGGTAGAGCCGGCGCATCATCACGGCGAGCCAGGCCATCATGTTGCTGCCGGGCTGCCACAGATCGAGTTTGCGGACCGCTCTGAACAGAGTGTCCTGGATCAGATCGTCGGCGTCGGCATGGTTTTGCGTAAGACGCACCGCGTAACGGCGAAGGTCGGGGATACACGGAGCGATAGTCGCGATGAATTGCCGCTCGTTCGCGGCAGTGATGGCCGACATGGATGAGCGTCCTTTTGGGTGTTGATGGAACCACCCGGTCGCCATGGCCTCGCCCTATGGGCATCGACGTCTGAGTGCAAGGGGCGGCGAGCCGACGTTTGGTCTGGATCAATCCAAACGCAGCGTAGCCGGAAGAGAAATGGCGGCGGTAGGGTCGGAATCTACTCAGATCCGCCCACGGTCCGATTGGTTAGCCGCGACGATCTGATCATCGGACGGAGCGCGATTGGTGGGCGCTGCGGCGATGGGAAAATTCCCAGAGCCGGGCCGCCGGCGATCGATCTTGAGCCATCGCCCGGGCCCTAAGGCACGTCCCTGAGTGATTTCCGAGCCTGCCCTCGTTCACCCCGCGACGACTATAGTGGCACGTGCCGAGTTTGATCGGATGGCTGGGGCCGTGTGCGGGCGACCGGCCTGCCTGATGGCGCAATAATGAAGCTCTCGGCGAGCGTCGATGACGGATGACAAAAGACATGACATTCCCCGTTGGAGACGCAAGGGGCGGAGTCCAGGCTCTCAACCGGTACCGCGAGACAAGCGCGGCACGGAGTTCCTTCGAGCTGCTGATCACGGCAGTGCCGTTTGCGGTGCTTTGGACCCTCATGTGGGCTGCGCTCGGCATCGGCTACTGGCTGTCGTTGCTGTTCGCGCTGCCGACCGCGGCGTTCCTGATGCGCCTTTTCATGATTCAGCACGATTGCGGACATGGAGCCTTCTTCCGTCGACGGTCCATGAACGATTGGTTGGGCCGGATCATCGGCGTCGTGACGTTGACGCCTTATGGTTTCTGGCGCCGCACCCATGCCATTCATCACGCGGCCGTCGGCAACCTCGACCATCGCGGCGTCGGCGATATCGAAACCAAGACCGTGAATGAGTACCTCGCCCTCGGCGCTCCCGGCCGCCTCGCCTACACCTTCTATCGCCATCCGATCGTGATGATCGGCCTCGTTCCGGCATATCTATTCCTGCTGCATTATCGCCTTCCCTTTGGTCTCATTCGGGCTGGCGGACGGCCTTGGGCCAGCACCATGGGAACGAACGCGTCCATCGCGGCCGTCATCCTGTTGATGGTGTGGCTTGTCGGGGTCGGGCCATTCCTGTTGGTGCAAGGCCCGGTGGTGCTGATCGCCGCCTCGATCGGGGTTTGGTTCTTCTACGTCCAACATCAATTCGAGGACACGCGGTGGGCACACCAGGGAGAGTGGGACTTCCATGAAGCCGCCCTTCACGGCAGTTCGCACTATGAGCTGCCACGTGCCCTCGCCTGGTTCACGGGGAACATCGGGGTGCATCATGTACATCATCTCTGCAGCCGGATCCCGTTCTACCGTCTGCACCATGTCCTGGACGATCACCCGGAGCTGGCGGGCGTCGGACGACTGACATTCCTTCAGAGCCTGCAATGCGCGACGCTCGCCCTTTGGGACGAAAGGCAGGGGCGGCTGATCTCGTTTCGTGAACTGCGCAATCGCCGTTCGAATGCGCGCTCCGCGTGAATCGTCTTCTAGTGGTTCATCGAAACCATGATTGCCTGTCCCAAAACCGCGGGCAGTCTGTGATCACAGGATGTTCACGATCCTAGGCCAGCCGCGGCACGAATTTGGCACGATTGTCGCTGAAACGCGCGATCTGGCGAGTCTCCAAGAGACCGAGAAGATAGGACACAACGGACTCGCCACCACGGTTCTCGTTCAGCCGGTCGGGGTGCAGGCCGTCACGGCAGCTGCCCGTCTCCACGTCGACCAAGGACAGGGACAGGTCGTTGCCGCCGAGGAACCACGAGAAGGCGCGCGCCGCATCGGCTTTCCAGGCATCATCGCCATCGGCGCGCAACGCCGCCAGGCACGCCGAGATCGTGGCCGTGGCTTCCAGCGGCTGCTGGTCGAAAGCCTGCGGCAGTGCCCGCCTGCTGCCGAACCCGGACGAGCCGATCGGCCGGAACAGGCCCGCCGGCGTTGTCTGGAGTGACATCAGCCAGCGCAGGGACCTGAGCCCGGCATCGACATAGCTGGGCGCATGGGTCGATATGCCCGTGACGATCAGGGCTTGAGGCAGGCGGGCATTGTCGTAGGTGAGCCCGTCCTCGAACCACACCCAATCCGCGGTTTCGACCGCCGCCAGGAGCGACATCAGCCGGTCCGCGAGGTCGTGGCGAATCCGCTCGGCCAGGGTATCCTCGGCGACCACGGCGCAATAGGCGTCCAGCCCGAGCAGCGTGAAGGCCCAGGCACGGGGCGAGCGAAAGCCCTCGATCGACGGCAGCGCCTCGGCAAACAGGGCGATGGCCCAGCGCCGCCGCGATGCGCTGGTGCCGCTGCGGGCGCATTCGCCCAGGGCCCACAGCGTCCGCCCATGGCTGTCTTCCGAGCCGCGGTCCTCGAGCCAGCGGCGGTCGAAGCTCATGAAGTTGCGGAACCGCCTGGTATCGGGATTCCAGGCATGCTGAATGAAAGCGGCAAGCCGCGCCGTCAGCGGCTCCGGCAGCCGCAGTTCGCGCGGATGGTTCAGGGCGCAGGCCACGAGGAGGGCACGGGCATTGTCGTCGACGCAGTAGCCATGGGTCCGGTCGGGCACCGAATGGACCGCATGCTGGAAC
>NZ_JBYRFX010001005.1:0-1867 GCF_057815775.1 Inquilinus sp. | reverse complement strand
GGTGGCGATCCGGCCGCTGGTGCGGTGGTCGGCGTCGACGAAGGGCGTCTCCGGCCGGTCGCCGTCGCGGCCGAGCATGGTGAAGGGGAAGCCCTGCTGACGGAGATAGGCGGCGCGCGGATCGTCGACACGGACCCGGGTCAGGATCACGGCGTCGACCCGGCGGCCCTCGACCAGCCGGTGCAGCGTCTCGATCTCCTGCTCGTCGGGCGCGGCTCCGGCGACCAGCAGGGCATAGCCCGCCGGCGACAGCACGGCATCGAGGCCTGTCAGCAGCGGCAGAAAATAGCTGTCGACCAGGCCGGCGGGTGACGGGGTCAGCAGGAAGCCGACCGCATCGCTGCGGCCGCGGCGCAAGGTCCGGCCGAGCGCGTTCGGGGTGTAGGCGATGGCCTGTGCCGCAACGACCACCCGGTCCCGGGTCGCGGCGGCGACGTCGCCATGGCCGTTGAGGGCGCGGGAGACGGTGTAGGTCGATAATCCGAGCGATCGGGCGAGTTCGACGATGCCCACCCGTTTGCGTTCCACCATGCGCCCGTCCCGTCTTGGTGGTCAGTCCTTAAGGCCGGCCAGCAGCAGCACCATCGCCGCGGTCCAGGAGAAGTCGGTGCCACCCAGCCCCTCGCCGGTCGTCGGGTCGAAATACTCGCGAAAGCCGCTCCTGGCCACAACCTCCAGGCTGTCGCGGCGGATGCGGCGCGCCAGGTCCGGGCGGCCGTTGCGCTTCAGCCCGTCGATCAGCATCCAGTTGACCACCAGCCAGATCGGCCCGCGCCAGTAGCGCCGGGGTTCGAACTCCGGCCGGCCGGGCTCGAAGCTCGGCACGGCGATCTCGACCTGGCCCAGCCAGCGCTCCAGCCGCGCGATCAGCGCCGGGTGCCGCGACGCCGTCATCGGGTCGGCGTACAGCGGCAGCAGCCCGCCGATCCCGGGCTGGCGGATGGCCTGGCCGGTGCGGGTGTCGAGCGAGAGGTAGAAGCCTTCGGCCTGGTCCCAGCGCGCCTCCAGCGCCGCGCGGGTGTTCGAGATCATCCGGTCGACCTCGGCCACGCCGGCAGTGTCGTCGATCATGTCGAGCAGGAAGCGCAGGTCGCGGTTGGCCCGCTGCAGCATGGCGTTGAAGCCGACATCGGCGACCCGGAAGGGCGCCATGCCGTACAGCCGGTCGGCGCGATAGCCTTCGGCCCGGAAGGCCAGCACGAGGTTGATGTAGCGGTCGTATTCAGCGGCGGTCGGCCGCACCGCGGCGTCGGCGAAGGCGGTGTCCCGGCGCAGATGGGCGACCGACGGACCGGGCTCGACCGCCGCCAGCGCCGCGTCCCACACCGGGCTGTTGTCCATCCCGCTCTCCCAGGGGTGCAGGATCGCCACCAGGCCGGTGCCATCCGGGTCCCGCGCCGCGTAGAACCAGCGGTGCCAGGCCAGCAGCTTCGGCGCCAGCAGCCGGATATGCGGGCGCGACCGCTGCACCCCGAAGCGTTCGAACAGGTGGCGGATGACGGTGGCGGCGACCGGCGGCTGGGTGATGCCGGAGGACCGCTGCCCCGGCCCCGCCTGCCAGATCGCGGCGTTCGGGAAGTAGCTGGAATCGTCGCCGTGGAACAGGATGTGCGGGACCATGCCGTCGGGCCATTGCCCGTCGAACAGGGTCTCGATCTCGGTCCAGGCCCGGTCCGGGTCGAATTCGGCGAAGCCGAGCGCGACCAGGCAGGAATCCCAGTTCCATTGCGCCGGATAGAGGCCCGAGGAGGTCGGGACGGTGTGCCCGCCCCGGTCGTTGGCCCGCAGGATGGCAATCGCGGCGTCGGTCAGGTCGGTGGTCATGGAGGCCGGGTCCGATGGTCGGGCGGGGCGGCCCGCGCCAGAA
>NZ_JBYRFX010001004.1:0-5397 GCF_057815775.1 Inquilinus sp. | reverse complement strand
CGACCCGATCACGCCGCCCGGCCGGGCGGAAGCGGCGGCGAAGCGGCTGGCCCATGGCTACAGCTACGTCTTTCCGGGACAGGGCCACGGCGTTCTGATCCGCGGCCAGCCCTGCGCCCGCCGGATCGCCGGCCGTTTCCTAGACGACCCCGGCCATCGGCCCGACGAGGCGTGTTTCGCCAATCTGACGCCGCCGATCTTCGAGCCGCCGCGGCGGCGCCCGTGATAATCTCCGCGGCATGAGAGTCGCCCTGCCGCACAGACGCCATCGATGATCGCCAAGTCCCAGCCCCGGCCATCCCCTCCACCCGATCGGGCCACCCTGGACCGCACCGCCCAGGACCGGGTCACGGTCGACCTGTCGGCGGTGGTCGTCGCCGTGGCCGGCGACACGCCGCGGGTACTGGCCCTGCGCGGGCCGGACGGGGTCGATGCCCTGCCGGCCGGCCCGCTGGAGCCGCAGCACCGCACGCTGGAGCTGGGGCTGCGCGCCTGGGTCGAGGCGCAGACCGGCCAGCCGCTGGGCTATGTCGAGCAGCTCTACACCTTCGGCGACCGCGACCGGCAGTTGGCCGGGCCCGACCGGATGCTGTCGATCGGCTATCTCGCGCTGGTGCGCGAGGCGGCGCCGGCCGGCTGGGGCGACAGCCTGTGGAGCGACTGGTACCGCCATTTCCCGTGGGAGGACCGGCGCGACGGCCGCCCGGCGCTGCTCGACCGGATCGAGCCGGCCCTGGCCGCCTGGGCCGCCGCGGCCGGCACCGAGGCGGAACGGCGCAGCCGCGACGCCCGGCTGCGCACCGCCTTCGGCCTGGGCGGCATGCCCTGGGGCGAGGAGCGGGTGCTGGAACGCTATGAGCTGATGTACGAGGCCGGGCTGGCGGCCGAGGCGTGCCGCGACGGCGGGCGCGAGGGCCGGGCTGCCGTGGCAGATGGTGCCGCCATGGCCGCCGACCACCGCCGCATCCTGGCGACGGCGATCGGCCGGCTGCGCGGCAAGATCAAGTACCGCCCTGTCGTGTTCGAACTGATGCCGCCGACCTTCACCCTGACCCAGCTGCAACACACGGTGCAGGCCCTGGCCGGGCTGCGCCTGCACGCCCCGAATTTCCGCCGGCTGGTCGACAGCCAGGGTCTGGTCGAGGAGACCGGCGAGGTCGCCGGCCGCACCGGTGGCCGCCCCGCCCGGCTGGTCCGCTTCCGCCGCGAGGTGCAGCAGGAACAGCCGCAACCCGGCGTGAAGCTGCCCTTGTCGCGGCGGCCGATGTGAGGCGTTCCGGCAGCACGCTGCGCCCGCTGGCACCGGCCGATCATGACCGGCTGCTGGCCATGGCGATCGCCTTCCATGACGAAGACCAGCATCCGCTGAGCCCGGGCGGCCGCCGCGCCCTGGCGGAGCTGGCGGCCGGCACGCGCTTCGCCACCGGCTGGATGATCGAGGCCGATGAACAGCCGATCGGCTATCTCGCGGTCACTTGGTCCTGGAGCATCGAGTTCGGCGGCCGCGACGCCTTCATCGACGATTTCTACATCGAGCCCGCACATCGCGGCCGCGGCCATGGCTCGGCGGTGCTGGAGACGCTGGCCGCGCTGCTCGTGGCCGAGGGTGTTCACGCCATGCATCTCGAGGTCGAGGCCGGCAATCCCGACGCCGCCCGGCTGTACCGCCGCCACGGCTTCACCGGCACCGACCGGGCGATCCTGTCACGGCGCTTCTGAGGAATCGCGCCGGGAACGGCCGATCGCACACGGTGAAGCCCTCCAGCGGCGCCGGCCCCTGGATCGCTTCGGCAGCTTTGCGATGATGATTTCGTAGGTTGGGTTCGCGTCGGCGAACCCAACGGTTCATCGGGCGCCGCGACGGTGGCGGGATGTTGGGTTCGCAAGCGCGAACGCAACCCACTCGGTCGATCCGATCCTTCAACTGCTGTCGGGTTGCCACGGCTTCGGCAAAACCTGACCGGTGGCGGCTTCATCCGGCGGCCGAGGCCAGCTCTGTGCCGACCTGCGTTCGGCGGTCTCCGCCCCCACCTCGCCAGCGTCGTCCCAGCCCCGCGGCACCCAGGACGGGTCCGGCGGCAGGCCGATCTTGCGGCACACCGCCCGCACGAACTCCTGCGGCGACAGCCGGTCGATCTGCACGTCGAGGATCTCGTCCTCGACCAGGTCCTCCCGCACCATCGCCCGCACCCGTTCGGCATCCGCGGCATCGCCGGGCAGCGCCGCAGCCTCCGCGACCAGGTCGGGCGCCTGCGCCCGCCGCCGCTGACGGCGCTCCTGCTCGCCCGACTGCGCTCGCCCGTCCCGGCGCATGAGATAGTCGGTCCGGATCCGTTCGGTCATCGCGATCGACAGCCGGATCGAGCGGGACAGCCGGACCTGCATCACCGCGGCATCGGGCGCCGCCTCCCCCGGAATCGCCATCTGCCGCTCGACCACGCGCTTGGCGCGCAGGTCGATCCCGACCGTCTCGCGCAACGCCTCCAGCGCCCACCCCGTCCATTTCAGGTCGGGATCGGTCGGCCGGGTCTGGGCGGTGTCGGATTGCGGGTTGTTCATGGCACATATCATGAACATCGCCGACCGGATAATGCTACTGCGATCGTGCGGGCCGGCGCTGGCCTCGCAACCCCCACGCCGTCATTGCGAGCGCGGCGACGCAATCCAGTGGTGCAGCCAGAGGCGGCGACAGCCCAGATCGCCACGCCATACGGGCTCGCGATGACGGTGATGACGCTCGATACCGCTTCTATCGGTGCGAAACCCCTCCCCTGCCCCCTCCCGCAAGGGGAGGGAGCGAATGGAGAAGGCGGATGCCCAGCCGGCCTAATACTTCGATGCCTCGTCCAGCAGCCGGATTTCGTCGGTGGCCAGGGTCAGGCGGGTGGCGGCGAACAGATCGTCCAGTTGCTCCAGCTTGGTCGCGCTGGCGATCGGCGCGGTGATGCTGGGGCGGGCGATCAGCCAGGCCAGCGCCACCGAGGCCGGCTTGACGCCATGCGCCTTCGCCACCTGGTCGAGCGCGTCGAGGATGCGCAGGCCGCGCGGGTTCAGCCGGTCCTTCATCCGGCCGTCGCCGCCGCGGGCGCTTTTCGACAGGTCTGCCTCGCTGCGGTACTTGCCGGTCAGGAAGCCCGACGCCAGCGAGAAATAGTTGATCACGCCGAGCCCTTCGCGCCGGCACAGATCCTCCAGCGGCCCTTCGAAGAGCGACCGTTCGTAGAGGTTGTAGTTCGGCTGCAGCGTCTCGTAGCGCGGCAGGCCCTTCTCTTCACTGATCTTCAGGGCGGAGGCCAGGCGTTCGGCAGAGAAGTTGGAGGCGCCGATCGCCCGCACCTTGCCGGCCTTGACCAGCTCGGCATGCGCCGCCAGCGTCTCTTCCTGCGGTGTCTCCAGGTCGTCGTGATGCGACTGGTACAGGTCGATCACGTCGATCTGCAGCCGGCGCAGCGAATTCTCGACCTCCTCGCGGATCCAGGCGGCGGACAGGTCCTTGCGCTGCACCCGGCCCGGCATCTCCCAGCCGACCTTGGTGGCGATCACCACCTTGTCGCGCTTGCCGCTGCGCTTCAGCCAGTTGCCGATGATGGTTTCGGATTCGCCGCCCTTGTTGCCCGGCGCCCAGGACGAGTAGGCGTCGGCCGTGTCGATCAGGTTCAGCCCGGCATCGACGAAGGCGTCGAGCAGCCGGAACGACGTCGCCTCGTCGGCGGTCCAGCCGAACACGTTGCCGCCGAAGGCCAGCGGCCCGACCCGGATGCCGGATCGGCCGAGATTGCGCAATTCCACGGTGATCTCTCCTCGAACGCTTGCGACGGACGCGCTGCGCGCGCCGTGATGGCACGCCCCATGGGGACCGCGCCGCTGCCCCCTCCCAATGTAGGTGCTGGGCCGGCCCTGCCAACCGGAGAACGGTTGACGCTTGATTTTCTTATTCTGAGAATTAGAGTAACTAAAGCGACACCGATTTCGGGGCCGCGCCCGTCCTCGTAATTCTCCAGATGAGCAGAACCGATGACCGCTTCCGTTGCCTACACCCCGGCAATCGCCGCGCGCACCGCGCCGCTGTATGACCGGCTGTCCGGCGTCATCCCGGCCTTCGACTGGCCCGGCTTCGCCCCCGACATCGACGCCATCCTGCGGCTGAAGCGCGAGCGCGACGCCGTGATCCTGGCGCACAACTACCAGACGCCGGAGATCTTCCACGGCGTCGCCGACATCACCGGCGACAGCCTGGCCCTGGCCCGCGAGGCGACCCGGGTCGAGGCCTCGGTGATCCTGCTGTGCGGCGTGCACTTCATGGCCGAGACGGCGAAGCTGCTGAACCCGGCCAAAACGGTGCTGATCCCGGATTCAGCAGCCGGCTGTTCGCTGGCCGACTCGATCACGCCGGCGGATGTGCGCCTGCTGCGCCGCCGTTATCCCGGCGTGCCCGTCGTCACCTATGTCAACACCTCGGCCGCGGTGAAGGCGGAGAGCGACATCTGCTGCACCTCCGGCAACGCGGTGCAGGTGGTGGAGAGCCTGGGCGTGCCGCGCGTCATCTTCATCCCGGACGGCTACCTCGCCGCCAATGTCGCGGCTCAGACCAAGGTCGGCATCATCGCCTGGCAGGGCGCCTGCGAGGTGCATGAGCGCTTCACCCCGGACGACATCCGCCAGTTGCGCGACGCCCATCCCGGCGTGGTCGTGCTGGCCCATCCGGAATGCCCGCCCGCCGTGGTGGCCGAGGCGGACTTCGCCGGGTCGACCGCGGCGATGAGCGACTATGTCGCGCGGCAGCGGCCCGGCCGGGTGGTGCTGGTGACGGAATGTTCGATGAGCGACAACGTCGCCGTGCAATTCCCGGAGATCGATTTCATCCGGCCCTGCAACCTGTGCCCGCACATGAAGCGGATCACCCTGCCGAAGATCCGCCACGCGCTGGAAACGATGACCGAGGCGGTCGTGCTCGACCCCGCCATCGCCGGCCGGGCTCGCCTGGCGGTCGAACGCATGCTGGCGGTGCGGTGATGGACACACCCCACGCCAATGCCCGCGACCAGGTCGTCGTGATCGGCGCCGGCATCGCCGGCCTGGCCACGGCGCTGCAGCTGGCGCCGCTGCCGGTGCTGCTGCTGTCCGCCGCACCGATCGGGGCGGAGGCCGCCACCGGCTGGGCCCAGGGCGGCATCGCCGCGGCGCTAGGGCCCGACGACGACCCGGCGCTGCACGCCGCCGACACCCTGGCGGCCGCGGCCGGGCTGGGCGACCCGGAGGTGGCGCGGCGCGTCACCGAGGCGGCGCCCGGCTGCATCGCCTGGCTCGACCGGCTGGGCGTGCCGTTCGACCGGACCGAAGCCGGCGGCTTCGCCCTGGGGCTGGAGGCGGCGCATGGCCGCCGCCGCATCGTCCATG
>NZ_JBYRFX010001003.1:0-2187 GCF_057815775.1 Inquilinus sp. | reverse complement strand
TGGTAGAAGTCGCTGTTCGGCAACGGAAGCGGCTTCGGCTCCTTTTTTGCTGAGGTCGCCGAACTTGTGACTGGCGCCGCCGGTATTGCCATTTCATTGCTCCTTCGATGTCACTGGAGTGGTCGTCAGCGAAGTTAGTGGTCGCGACCACCGCTCCTGGTTTCCAATTCGTATAGTTTCGCTCTTGATTCGATCCCCCATCCGGGGGGTCGCATACGATGTCCGAGGGGGTGGCGTCTCCGAATTCGGTCCGCCCCGAGGGCGGGGCGGACCGAGGCGGCAATGTGGTTCTCGATGTTCGCGAGCGCCGGCATGGCGTCACACCGCCCAGCAGGCACAGCCGAGGGCGCCCCAAAAGCTCTTGAGGTCGGAGATCGGCAGCCGGGCCGACCAGGCCGTGGCGTGGTCGTGGCCATGGACGCTGCAACTGGTCGCGCAGCCGCAGCCCGTGGCGGCCATCCGCCGCACTGACGCGGCCGGGTCGGTGTCGCCCCAGGCGGCATAGCCGCCGAAGCGGCGCACCGGCGACCAGTCGGGCATGGCGGGCGGCAGCGCGGCCCGATCTAGCGAGGTAAAGTCGCCGGCGGCCCAGACCGCCTTGCCGCCGACCAAGGTCAGGTCGGAAGTGATATCCCCGATCTCGGTCTCGGCGCAGGCGAAGAAATCCCGGTCGGGGACGATCAAATCGGCCAACTGGCCGACAGCGATGCGGCCCTTGCGGCCTTCCTCGTTCGAAAACCAGGTGACGTTCTCCGTCCACATCCTGAGCGCCGTCTCGCGGTCCAGGCAGTTGTGCTGCGGCGTGATCCGCAGGCCGCCGACGGTGCGGCCGGTGATCAACCAGGCCAACGAGACCCAGGGGTTGTAGGAGGCGACCCGGGTCGCGTCGGTGCCGGCCGAGATCTTGACACCCTTCTCCAGCATCCGCGCCACCGGCGGCGTGGCCGCGGCGGCGCCGAGGCCATAGCGCTCGACGAAATACTCGCCCTGATAGGCCATGCGGTGCTGTACGGCGATGCCGCCGCCGAGCGCGGCGATGCGGTCGATCGACCGGTCCGAGATTGTCTCGGCATGGTCGAAGAACCAGTGCAGCCCCTCCAGCGGGATGTCCTGGTTCACCCGTTCGAACACGTCCAGCGACCGGCTGATCGTCTCGTCATAGGTGGCGTGGAGCCGCCAGGGCCAGCGGTTTTCGGCCAGGATGCGGACGACGTCCTCCAGATCGCCCTCCATCTCCGGCGGCATGTCGGGGCGCGGCTGGCGGAAATCCTCGAAATCGGCGGCGGAGAACACCAGCATCTCGCCGGCACCATTGTGCCGGAAATAGTCGTCGCCCTGCCGGTAGCGCGACGTCTTCGTCCAGTTCAGGAAGTCGTCCTTCTCGGCCTTCGGCTTCTGGGTGAACAGGTTGTAGGCGAGCCGGATGGTCAGCTGGCCGTCATCCGCCAGTTTCTGAATGACGGCATAGTCCTCGGGATAGTTCTGGAAGCCGCCGCCGGCGTCGATGGCGCCGGTGACGCCCAGGCGGTTCAGCTCGCGCATGAAGTGCCGGGTCGAGTTCACCTGGTAGTCGAAGGGCAGCTTCGGCCCCTTGGCCAAGGTGGCGTAGAGGATCGCGGCGTTCGGCTTGGCCAGCAGGAGGCCGGTCGGGGTGCCGTCGGGCGCACGCGTGATCTCGCCACCAGGAGGCTCGGGCGTGTCCTTGCCATAGCCGACGGCGCGCAAAGCGGCCGCGTTCAGGATCGCCCGGTCGTAGAGATGCAGCAGGAACACCGGCGTGTCGGGGGTTGCGGCGTTCAGCTCCTCGATCGTCGGCAGCCGCTTCTCGGCGAACTGGTGCTCGGTGAAGCCGCCGACCACGCGCACCCATTGCGGCGGCGGGGTGACCGCGACCTGCCGTTTCAGCATCGCCATCGCATCGGCCAGCGAGCGCACGCCGTCCCAGCGCAACTCCATGTTGAAGTTCAGGCCACCGCGGATGATGTGCAGGTGGTTGTCGATCAGACCCGGCAGCACCCGTCGGCCCTTCAGGTCGACGATGCGTGTGTTCGGCCCGGCCAGCGGCATTACCTCATGGTCGGCGCCGACGGCGCTGAATGCCCCGTCGGTGATCGCCACCGCGCTGGCGGTCGGCCGGGCGCGGTCGAGCGTGGTGAACAGGCCGCGATGCAGGATCACATCGGGCAG
>NZ_JBYRFX010001002.1:0-8698 GCF_057815775.1 Inquilinus sp. | reverse complement strand
CGGCGAGGTGTCCCGCGAGGACATCTAGTTCGAATACCGATGCGTCCACGACATCCTGGCCCGGCGCGGAGTCCGCGCCGGCATCTATCTGGGGGCCTCACACATCCCGGATAGCGAGGTCTGCCATCAGGTCAACTGCAGGGCCGGGCAACGACCGGCCGCACCATCAGGAGGGCCGCTCGACGGCGTCACTAACACCCTGAAAGAGTTCAACTCTCTCTTCAACTGACCCTCTCACCAGCGACGGAATCCCGCGCATGCCCTCGGCAGCGAACGCTCGACGATTCTCTTTGGCGACCCTCGGGTTCTTCGCCTTCGCTCAGGCGCAGGCGGCCCGGGCTGCCGATGGGGACACAACCGGCAACTTCGAAACGGTCGGCGCCTGGACGGCGACGATCAACCGCTTCAACAACGACATCGCTGATAAGATCGCCGAAATCACGAAGTTCGGCAGCGACTATTACAAAATCGGTATGGTCTTCATGACCGCGCTGGCCGCCATCTACCTTGTCATTGCCATCACCAATTACGTCTTCCGGGGCAAGGATTGGCCTCAGCTCCTCGGTAGCATCGTCTACACGGCCATCGTCATGGCCATCTTCGTGACCTACGGCGAGGTCGTGCGGGCCTTCAGCGCCGCGCCCTATGCCATCGCGACGACGCTGCAGACGGCCACGCTGGGCTCGGACGATGCGTTCGCGCCCATGGTCTATCTCTACAAGGTCGTCACCAACGTCACTTTCCAGAGCGACACCGCCTGGTATGACATCGTCGGGCAGATCGATACCGCTCTCAGCAGCGGGATGTTCGCCGTCGCCTTCCTCTTCGTCCAGGCCGTCTACCTCCTCGCGATCGCCTGGGCGACTCTTTGGCCGATCATCTATCTGTTCGCCCTCAAGATCATCGGCTTCATCACCATCCCGTTCCTGTTCGCCGGGCAGCTCGAATTCGTCTTCTACGGGTGGCTGCGGCAATTCTTCATGCTGCTGCTGTTCGTGCTGTTGGTGAACGCAGTGATGATCGCGAACGTCCTGCTCATCGCGTTCGCTTTCAATCTCCCCTTCTCGGCCGACACATTTGGCCAGACCATCGTCTCCGGCCTCCTCGCCCGGGCCCTCATCATCGCCATCATCGTGTTCGGCACCGTCGCCTTGTTCCAGGCGCAGCGGATTGCTGCCGCCTGGACCGGCTCGGACGCCCTCTCGTCAGGCCTGGCGCGGACGGCGGCGATGGCCATCACCAAGGGCCTCACGAAATGACCGCCTGCCGACTCCTTGCCTTCGGGATCCTGTTCTCGGCCGCGGTCGCGCTTTCCGCCTCGGCCCGGGCACAGGATCCTGTCTTCGACCATGTGCAGCTGAAGAAGATCGCCCAGGCGACGAGCGGGGATCCGCTCGACATCTGGTCCGATCGGGACCTCGCCGCAGTCGTCGCCGGCGCCCCCAACATCTTCGCCGGCACCTACCACACCGACCGCGGCACCATTGTCATCTCGCAGCTGGTCGGGCGGGGGCTCTGCGACACACCTTCGGACTGCCCCGTCCGCGTCGTGCTGCAGGACCAGGCCGGCAAGCGCCGCGTGCTGATTGAGAGCGAACAGCTCTGCGCCTCGCCGAACTTCTTCGCCGTCCGCCGTGATCTGAAGGCGCTGCGCGCCTGCGATCGCGTCGTGGATCTTCCCTGACCGAGGGCCGCACCATGTGGCGCACCTTCTGGAAGGCCCTCCTCGGCTTGCTGATCGCCCACAACGTGGCGGCGGCGGCCGTGCCCGTGGACGAGCTGATCGCGGTTGGGGTTCCGCCCAACCTTGCGCCCTACCTGTCGTCGGTCACCGTCAACGAAGGGAGCTGGGGTTCGACCAATCAATACGGATGCGTCGGTGCTTTCCAGTTCTGCCCAGGGACATTCGAGCAATACTACAGCGGATCCCAGCAGGATTTCTTGAACGACCCGAAGGCACAGGTCGACGCCTATATGAAATACGCCCAAGACGAATGGGCGAAGGCGCAGCGCAACGGGCTGACCTCCGCCATCGGGCACGAGGTTTGCTACAACGGCGTCTGCACGACCATCACGGAATCTTCGATCCTGATGGCCTGCCAATTCGGATGCGGCACGGGCGGGAAGCTCGATAACTTCATCCGCAACGGCTACAGCTGCGACGGGCCGAACAAGACGACGGACGGCAACGGCACGTCGATCTGCAAATATCTGGTCAGCGGCGCCGGCCATAATGTCGAAGACATCACCGGCAACGCCTCGCCCGAGACCGGGGCGCCGAGCATCCCGGGAGGCGGCGGCGGATCCGGCATCGGCCAGTCCGAGACGACCGGGAATTTCGCTTCGATCGCTGCCTGGACGGCCACGATCAATCGCTTCAACGAGAACATCGCCGGCAAGCTCATCAACCTGGTCCAGCAGGGCAGCGGGTATTTCAGGCTCGGCATGATGTTCATGGTCGCCATCGGCGCCCTGTACCTCGCCGGCGTCATCACCCTCTATGTCTTCCAGCGCGCAACCGCGACCCAGACCCTGGGCCGGCTGATCTATGCCGGCTTCGTCATGGGCATCTTCGTGACCTACGCCGTGGTGGTCACCGTCGTCAGCTGGACGCCCTACTCCATCGCGGCCCTGCTGCAGTCCGCCACGCTGGGCAGCGACGATGCCTTCGCCCCGACGGCCTATCTCTACAAGATCGTCACCAACATCCAGTTCCGGGACCAGGAAGCTGGCTGGAGCGCGCTGGGCGGCACCGATGGGACCGCATCTGCCGGTTTCGTCGTCGCCTTCCTCTTCGTCCAGACCGCCTACCTCCTCGCGATAGCCTGGGCGACGATCTGGCCGATCATCTACTTCTTCGCCTTGAAGATCATCGGTCTGGTCACCCTGCCCTTCCTGCTGGCGGGCAGGCTGGAATTCGTGTTCGCGGGCTGGCTGCGCCAGATCATGTCGCTTGCCATCTTCGTGTTGCTCGTCAACGCGGTGATGATCGCGAACGTCCTGTTGATCGCCTTCGCCTTCAACATCCAGTTCAACGCTCCGACCATCGGCCAGACGGTCGTTTCCGGGCTCCTCGCCCGGGCGCTGGTGACGGCAATCATCCTGTCCGGGACCGTGGCCATCTTCCAGGTCCAACGGGTCGCCGCCGCATGGGCCGGCGCCGGCGCCGCCCTCTCCACCGGATTTTCTCGAACCCTCACGACCATCGTTTCCAGGGGGATCTCATCGTGATCGACAGCACCTTTCAGGACCAGCTGGCGCGCACGCGGACCGCCACGGCGCTCGCGCGCAGTGGCCGGACGCGGAATGCGCTGCTGATCCTCGTCCTTCTCCTTGCCGTGGCCGTCCTCGTCCTGGCCTTCGCCTATGTCCGAGTGGTCGACCACTACGCCAACAACGTGCGCGTCGCCTGGGTCAAGCTCACTCCGAACGGCGACGGCTATGCCGAATATCTGGACGACGGCGGCCAGGCCGACCGCTATTTCGACAAGGCGGTTTACGGCTCGCTCACCAACTATCTGACCTGGCGGTTCCGGGTCGAGCCGAAGACCATCGACACCGATTACGGCAACGCCTCGACGTTCCTCGGCCCGATCGAAGCCAGCAAGTTTCTGACGGACTTCAAGGCGGCCGAGAAGGCCCGGGACGCCGTCGCCTGCGTGTCCTGCGCTCGGGCGCAGGTCAACGTCCGGGGCCTCGACAATACCTTGCTGAAGCCGGCGCAGGGGTCACAGGCGGCCATCTACAAGACCGCGGCCTTCATCACCGTCACCCAGCGTGACGCCGGCGGCGGCCTTCTGTCGCGAACCAACCAGATCGTGTCCCTCGAATGGACACTGCGGCCTGCGAGCGAGGCATCGCAGGGCCCCAATCTCGACCGCCTCGCCGTCAATCCCCTCTCCATCGAAATCATCTCCCAGGACGAAAGGGAGGACAAAGCCTGATGCGCGCCTCTGCCCTGTTCACCACCGCGATCCTCGCCACCCTCGCCGCCGGCGCCAGCCAGGCACAGACGGCGCCGGCATCCGCCAAGCCATCAGATCCGGTCTATGCCGCCTGCGGCACCCTCGATGTCGCCTCCGATCTCCGCATCACCCTGGCCGCTCACCCTCAGGTGGCGACCCGGGTCAACTTCCCGTCGCCGATCGCCGACGTCTCCAACTCCGCGCCGTCGCTGTGGGACGATTTCACCGCGCCGACGGGAGCCCGGTCCCTTTGGGTTCGGCCGAAGACGACGACGATCGCCGGCTCGACCGCCGGCGTGTCCGTCCTGACCCAGGATGGCCGGTCCTATGATTTCGTGTTCGACATCGCCGGCGACGTGCCCCCCACGACCTGCTGGTCCGTCGCCGACACCCGCACCATCCCGGGCACGGCCGATCGGCTGCAGGAGCTTGAGAGCGAGCGTGTCGCTCTCACCAACGAGCGCCGGCGCCTCCAGATCGAGCGCGAGGACCAGCGCAAGCGCACGGCCGATCTGAATCGGCAGCAGCAAGCGACGATCAGCGCCCTGTCCGATACCGCCTCGAAACAGGCGCGGGACGCCATCTCGGCGTTCAAATACAGCGTCAACACCTCCTATTCCTGGGGGTACTCGAAGTTGCCGCCGCCTTTCGAGATCTCGGCCGCGTTCGATGACGGTCGGAACACCTACGTCCGGATCCTCAGCGACGCTGCCGGCGCCCCGGCCGTCGTCGCCATCCAGGGCGACGAGACTATGGCGCTGAATTACTCCTACGACGACCTGACGGGCGTCTACACGATCCAGGGGCTGCATGAGCGGATCGAACTCCGCTTCGCCGGCATTCTGGCCCGCGTCGACCGGAAGCTCTGACCATGA
This sequence comes from Inquilinus sp., assembly GCF_057815775.1. Lineage (NCBI taxonomy): Bacteria > Pseudomonadati > Pseudomonadota > Alphaproteobacteria > Rhodospirillales > Rhodospirillaceae > Inquilinus > Inquilinus sp. The sequence continues at coordinate 3,858 of NZ_JBYRFX010001002.1, read as the reverse complement.
CCGTCGAGCCCATTCCGGAGCAGACCTCGGCCGAGGCCAAACCCGACCACATCAAGCGTGGGCTGATCGTCGTCGGTGTGGGCCTGGCCATCGTGATCGGCGGCGTCGGCATCAAAATGGCGCTGCAGAGCCCGAAGCAAATATCGGCGGATCCGAGCCCGAAGGCTGAAGCCCCGGCCCCGGATCCACAGAACACGTTCCTGCAGCAGTTCGAGCAGCAGCGCCCGAAGGACACGGCACCCGCCCCGTCAACGGCCGCCCCTTCGCTCGCTCAGGGCGAAATCGACGCCATGCAGGAGCTTCGCAAGAGCATGTCGGTCAAGTCGGCGCCGGCGAAGCAGCCGACGACCGTCGCCTCGGCACCGCCGAACCAGCAGAGGGCCGACGACCTCGACCGGCAGATCCAGGACCTGAACCGCCGGATACAGCAGCAGGGACAGCAGAAATGAAACCGCTTCATCTCGCTGTTGTCGGCCTGGTCCTCCTCACGCCCGCGATGGCGGCCGCTCAGGACAAGCTGGACAGCCTCCGCAGCGAAATCGAAGGTGCGCTGAAGGAGCAGGCAGGGCCGCCGCTCGATCCCCAGAACCTCCCCAGCCGGCCCGATCGCGACAGCACGTCGCCGGCGCCGTCCTCGCAACCATACCGTACTGAGGACCAATCGTCGGTCGACACGACGAAGCCGTCCGGCTTCGAGCCGGTCTCGGCGCTGCCCCTGGGCTACACCGGGCCGACGGCCAAGATCGCCGTCGGCACAATCGCCTCGGCTGTCGTCAACATGACGGCCAATTCCGACTATCCGGGGCCGTGGCGGGCGACGCTCAGCCAGCCGCTGATGAACATCGATCGCAGCGCGGTCATCGCGCCGACCGGATCGACCCTCGTCGGGATCTCGCAGTGTGCCGCCGGTCCCAACGAGCCGATCAACAACCGGCTAATCTTCACGCCGCTGATGATCGTCCTGCCCGACTCCCGCACCATCCCGCTCATCGGGCAGTACCAGCTCGACGGCACGGGCATCGCCGGTGTGCAGGACAAGGTCGACTACCATTTCGACGTCCAGGCGGCGGCGATCGGCGGCAGCTCCATCGCCGATGCCTTGCCCTCGGTCATCGCCGAAGCCCTCGGTGCCGACAACGCGTCGCGGATCAGCGACACGACCATCAATGCCCTCAGCGACAACGGCAAGGCCATCATCGAGCGGTACACGCAGCTGGTCCCCACCGTCGAAATCCGGCCCGGCGCCCCGGTGAACATCTTCTTCATGCGCGAGACCATCGCGCCTGTCTGGGGATCCCCGGAGCGCTACAGCTTCCAGCGGCCGCGCCGATGATGGGCCGACTTCCCATCCTGGCCATCCTCGCCTCTCTGCTCGGCGCCTGCGCCGCGCCGCCAGGCGCGCGACCGGTCTCGGCCATCAAGCCGGCGAAGCCGGATCTGCGATCGCAGACCGTCCGGATGACGCTTCCTCCGGACGCCTACACCGTTGGCGACGCCGCGGAATACCTCCTCGACGGCAGCGGCTACAGCCTGGTCCTGTTCTGCAAGCAGTGCCCCAAGGCCGCGCCGCGTCTCGCCGCGGAGCCCGTCTCGCCGCTCGCCTTCGCCAAGCCCAACGAGACCACCAGCGCCACCCGTGCCCTGCTGCTGATCCTCGGAGAGGGCCGTCGGCTCATCGTCGACGACGCCCTGCGCCTCGTGACATTCGACCGGACCGGAGGCGGCCAATGATCCGTCCGCTGCTTCTCGCCATGGCCGTGCTCGGCCTAACGGCCTGCTCCTCGAAATACCCCGACTACGAGGACCTGGAAACCCAGCCCTACTATTCGAACCTGCGCGACACCTTCCAGCGCGCGCCGGTATCCCGGGTCTCGTTCCAGTCACTCGACGGTCTCGCGTCGCCGCAGCGTTCACGCACGCCGGCACGCCGGCGCCCGTCTGCGGTGGTCGTCCGGCCGTTGCCGAACGCCACAACGGCTCCGACCCCTCTCATCCAGCAGAATGGAGGTTGAGGTGATCTGCAGGACCATTCTCGCGGCGATCCTCGCCGCCTTCATGCTCGCAGGCGCCGGCGCCGGCACCGCCTCGGCCCAGGAGAAGGACGGCGTCGACCTCGACTGCGCCTTGCTTCTCTGCATCCCAGGCGGGTTCCCGGACGACGGCCTGGGCGTTTGCTCCGCCTCCTACACCTACATGATTCAGCGCCTGCTTGCGGGCAAGTCGCCGATCGGCACATGCACCACAAGTGATGGCAGTGAGTTCAAGGACTTCAGCTATAGCCAAGGCACGCACTACTATTGCGACGAAGGGTTGACCCTAGCCGTTGAAGATCGTGGCAACGAGAACGGTTATCAAGACCTGCCCGACAACTACAGCTTCCCGTTCGGCACCGCCGGCAGCGCCGCCTGTTACACGAAAACTCTCTACAAAGAGTACCAATGCATCGGCAGTTACGGCCGCAACGGCGACTGCCGATACCAGTGGGTGACGCTCTACCGCTACAAGCAGGTCTCGAAGCCGAAGGGCGGTCGGTTCATCAGCATCACCATCTCGCCTGGCCAGAGCGACGCCTACAACTCAGGTCGGATCTACTACTGATGAGCCGTTGGTCCCGAGTTCACATTCTCAAGAGGGGGTGCCTGGGGCTACCCCAACGGATCCATGTCGCCGCCAGCGGCGCCAGAACTGGCCCCTCGCTCCGCGAGGCTCCGCCGGTGCCGCGTGAATGGCTGGTATCGCGACCTGAAGGCAGTCGAATCGGTATCCATGCCGGCGCGCCTTGCTTCCGAATCTGACCGGAGGCAGGAGACATGAAACGGACCGTCCTCCCCCCTGTACCTGCCGCGTCCTCTCCCCTACGGCTCGTAAATCATCCGTTGAAGTCGCGCAGTCGACACGCGGTATCCGAACGACAGGGACTTTCCATGGCAACGATCGGAACTCTCCGCAGACAAGGAGACTTGGTGGAGGGGCAGGTAATAACTCTACAGTTCAAACAATACATCAGGCTTGTCCCAAATCCTCGCGCCGACAGCTCGCCGATCTCACCTGCGTTGTTGATATATGCGGGCGAGGTCGAGATCGGAGCCGCCTGGGCGCGACTGCGGAACGGCCGTGTCGCGTACTTCGACGTCAGAATCGATGACGCCAGCCTCTCTCGACCGATCAATGCGACGCTGTATCCAGCGGATGACGACCCAGACCGCTTCGAACTGGTCTGGTCGAGATGACTACGGCGCGCGCTTGCTCTCGTCCGCATTGCAGGCCTGTACGCACTGGCGATTGTGCGCGTGTCGGGCGGCCGCGGGCCGCGATCGATCAATCATCCCCTCCTGCCGTGCAACGACAATCGGTGGGCAAGCAGGATCGGACCACTTCCAGCAGAAAGGAGCATCCATGCAGAGAATCGGTATGTTCACCCGTAAGGATGAGATCCTTGAGGGCCAGATCAGCACGTTGACAGTGAAGATCGAAGTCCGCCTCGTTCCCAACCCGGAGCAGGACGACGGTAACGCTCGGGCTCCCGATCTGCTTGCCTTCTCGGGTGACGCGGAGATCGGCGCTGCTTGGGAGAAGCACGAGACTGGGCGGCCTGCCTACTACACCATCCGGCTTGACGACCCGAGCTGGGCAGCTCCTTTGAGCGCCGTGCTCTTCAAGAACCGCTTCGACGACAAGCGCTATGACGTGGTGTGGTCCCGGAGTCCCGGAAGGGATGGCTCCGCCGTGGGATAGGCAGCAGCCGTCCGGCTCCGCCAGCGGATCCAGCTCACAACTTGGCCGGGAAAGACAATGTCACTTCGCTCTCTCCTCATCGTCAGATGGGCGGTCATCGGCTTTGCTGCAGGCAACGCCATC
>NZ_JBYRFX010001001.1:0-6127 GCF_057815775.1 Inquilinus sp. | reverse complement strand
GCGGCCAACCGGTCCGGGCTGCAGTGGAGCACGATCCGCAACCTGATCATGGCCTGGGTGCTGACCCTGCCGGTCTCGATCGTGCTGGCCGGCGGCCTGTACTGGCTGCTGCGCCACCTGTTCTGATCGGAACGTGGGTCTGGACGAAAAGCGACCGCTCCCCAGCTTTCACTTCGGCGATGCGGTCGCCGCCGCCTATCACTTCGACCCCGGATCCGGCGCCTGTCGCCAGACCGGGGTCGACCCGTTGCCGGAGCACGGCGACGGCTGGGTCTGGCTGCATCTGAAGCTGACCGACACCCGCGCCCGGCACTGGCTGGCGCATCACGAGACCCTGCCCCCCGCCGTGGCCCATTGGCTGCTGGAAGGGCCCGACCGGGTCCATCTGCAACGGCTGGACGGCTGGATCGTCGGCGCCGCCAACGGCCTGCACCATGATTTCGCCTTCGAGCCGGACCAGATCAGCGGATGAGGTTCTGCGTCGGGCCGAACCTGCTAGTCACCGGCCGCCGCCACCCGCTGCGCGCGATCGACGAGATCCGCCGCAGCCTCGATGCCGGCCGGGCGCCGGCCACCGCGCTCGGCATGCTCGCTTTGGTCGGCGAGCATCTTGCGGCGGAGGCGGAGGCGACCGTCGAGAAGCTGATGGACCAGGTCGACGAGATCGAGGACCGGGTGCTGGACGACCGGTCGAACAGCCATACGGTCGAGGATCGCCAGTCGCTCGGCCGCATCCGCCGGAGTGCTGCGGCCCTGCGGCGCCACCTGCTGCCGGAAGGCACCACCTTCGCCGCCGGGCTGGACGATCTGCCGGACTGGGCCGACGCGGCCGGGCGGAACAGCCTGGTCGCCGCGGCCGAGCGCTTCCGCCGTGCCGCCCGCAGCCTGGACGAGGTGATCGACCGGGCCCGCCTGCTGCAGGAGGAGATCGCAGCGCAGCGGGCCGAGGCGATGAACCGCAGCCTGCTGGTGCTGGCGGTGCTGACCGCGATCTTCCTGCCGATGACCCTGATCACCGGCATCTTCGGCATGAATGTCGCCGGCATGCCCGGGCTGCAGGACCCCGGCGCGTTCCTGTGGGTGATGCTGCTGATCGTGGTCGCCGGCGTGGCGCCGATCGTGCTGATGCTGTGGCGCCGGATGTTTTAGCGGCCGGCTCGGGCGGGCTTACAGAAGCAGCAGTCGGACGCCGTGACCTATCGCCCATTTTGACACCGTCATCGCGAGCCCCGCAGGGGCGTGGCGATCCAGCGGCTCGATCTCTGGATCGCCGCGTCGCTTCGCTCCTCGCGATGACGGATCAATTGCCTGACGGGCGACCCTACCCGGCGGCCGCCCGGCCGCCGATGGCGGGCATGTTGCGCAGCAGCAGCCGCACCAGCTCCGACTGCCGGTTGGTGCGGGTCTTCATGAAGATCTTCTTGAGATGGTTGCGGATCGTCTCGTAGCTGACGTCCTGGCGGGTGGCGATCTGCTTCAGCGACAGCCCCGCCGCCAGCTCTCCCGCGATCCGGGATTCGGTCGCGGTCAGGCCGTACAGGCAGCGCAGTTCCGGCAGGGAGATCTGGCTCGCCGCCGCCGGTGCGGCGATGAAGATCGCGGCCTTCGGCTGGGTCAGCCCCAGCAGCGGCCGGCCACGCCCGACCGGCGCCACCAGCACGGCGATCTGGTCGCCGCTGGCGGTGTCCGACAGGGTCAGGCCGCCGCCCGGGTCCAGCCTGGGATCGTCGAGGATGACGGAGGCGGAGGCGATCAGCTGGCGCAGCCGCCCGGTCTCGGCCGGCTGGCCGGCGCAGAGCAGGCCGCGCTGGTCGACCCGCAGGGTGGTTCCGGCCCGCAGCAGCCCTTCGGCGATGTGGTTGGAGAAGGAGACCCGGCCGGTCGGGTCGGTCAGGATCACCCCGATCGACAGCCGGTCGAGGCCGCTTTCCAGCGCGTCGCGCTGGGTGGTGACATCGCCCAGCCGCTGGTGGATCTGGGCCGCCCGGGCGAAATGCGGCAGCAGCGACTGCAGCAGCGCGGCCAGCCGCTCGGTCTCCGGTTCGGCCAGGGGCGAGGCGTGCAGCACGCTGATATGGGCGGACACGCCGCCACGGCGCAGGAAGGTGCCGCCGACGCCGGAGAACAGCTGCTGCGGCCGCAGCCAGTCGGCGAAGAATTCGGTCTTCTCAAGCGAATTGCGGGCGACCAGCGCGTCGCTGATCGTGACCTCGCCCACCGCACGCCGCAGCACCTGCTCGCTCCACGGATTGGTGCGCCAGAAATGCTGGGAGTAGCTGTCGATGAAGGCCGGATCCCAGCTGCTGGTGGCGGCCAGCGCCTCGAACGCAGCCGTGTCGGCATCGTCGGATTCATGCAGCAGGTACAGGCTGGCGTGGCCGTCGGCAAAGCGCTGGGCCAGATCGTTGAGAACGGAATCCCACAATCCCTGGTCGAGCGCCGCGTCGTAGATCCGCGCAATCAGGTCAGGCAGGTCATCCGTCATTCCGGGACCGCTCCTCGACTGGGCGCCAACTGGGGCTGATGGGGCCGGCCGCAGCAGCGTCCGGCTGGGTTCCTCAGGCTCCCGAGAAAGATAGTCCATTTGGGTCAGGTTGCCATCCTTCAATTTGCAGATGGGACCGCGATGGGTTTTCAGTCATGCTCCCCTTGTTCAGAGAGCAAGACACCCACACAAATTAGTACGCTTTTTATAGAAACGCATAACGTTTAGTAAATCTAAGCCAGCGGCGCGTCTACGGGAGGTTCACCCAGCGGCGACGTGCAAACCGACGGCAGAACAAGGGACGGGCCCACCCTTTCGGTGCGGCCCGTCCTGATTCCGGCCGGGGGGTTCAGGCCGAGGGGTTTCAGGCCGAAGGAAAGATCCGCCGTCATCCGATCCGCGGCGGCCGCCGGCCGCCGATGAATTCATACTTTGTTACAGTATGAATCCAGATCAATTGAATTCAATAATATGCCCCGCCGATAAAGCATCATCCGGGGGGAATCAAGCCATGCCGAAGTTGCTTGCGCTATCCTTGAGCATAGCTGTGCTTGGGGCAATATGGGCCTTTCTCGCCCTGGGCCCACTGAGTGGTTTCGTCCTGGTCTGGGCCGGCTTCATTGCCTGGGGATGTTTTTTCCATTCAGGTGCGGACGAGAAGGCGCTGAGCAAGACGATCGCCGGCAACATTTATGGCGCCGTCGTCGCCTGGATCGCGCTGCTGATCATCGTCAACGTTCCCATGCCGGCGCTGGGCGCGGTCTGGCCGGCCATCGTCGTCGGCGTCACCGTCTTCTTCCTGGTGATCGTCGCCTCGATCGAACCGCTGTCGGTGGTCCCGGCCAATGTCTACGGCTATGCCGCGACTGTGGCCTATTCGCTGCACCAGGGTGTCGACGCCAGCGGTGTCGGGCCGCTGCAACGGCTGACCGCGGCCAGCATCGGCAACCCGCTCGTCCTGCTGGTCGTGTCGATGGTGCTCGGGGCGGTGTTCGGCTATGCCTCGGCCAAGCTCGCCGCTGCGCTGGCGCCGTCCGGCGCCCCGGCCTAGCTGCCCCCTGCCCGATCGTCCGCCGGCATCGCCCATGGCGGTGCCGGCGGGGCGGATCAGCCCAGCTTGGTCTTCAGCAGTTCGTTCAGCATGGCCGGGTTGGCCTTGCCGCCCGAAGCCTTCATCACCTGGCCGACGAAGAAGCCGAACAGCTTGTCCTTGCCCGAGCGGTATTCGGCCACCTTCTCGGCCTGCGCCGCCATCACCTCGTCGATCACCTTCTCGATCGCGCCGGTGTCGGTGACCTGCTTCAGCCCCTTGGCCTCGACGATGGCGCCGGCATTCTGGCCGGTCTCCATCATCTCGGCGAAGACGTCCTTGGCGATGCGGCCGGAGATGGTGTTGTCGGCGATCAGGTCCACCAGCCCGCCCAGCTGCTCGGCCGAAACCGGGCTGTCCTCGATCTCCTTGCCCGCCTTGGCCAGGCCGCCGAACAGCTCGTTGATCACCCAGTTGGCGGCCAGCTTCGGATCGCGGCCCTTGGCCGTGCGCTCGTAGAAGAACGCCTTGGCCTGCTCGGCCACCAGCACGCCGGCGTCGTAAGCCGACAGGCCGTATTCGCTGATGAAGCGGGCCTTCTTGTCGTCCGGCAGCTCGGGCAGGGTCGCCTCGATCCGCTCGACATAGCCGTCTTCCAGCACCAGCGGCAGCAGGTCCGGGTCGGGGAAATAGCGGTAGTCATGCGCATCTTCCTTGGTGCGCAGCGACCGCGTCTCGCCCTTGTTCGGATCCCACAGCCGGGTTTCCTGGTTGATCGACCCACCGGCCTCCAGGATCTCGACCTGGCGCCGGCCCTCGAACTCGATCGACGACATGACGTGGCGGATCGAATTGACGTTCTTGACCTCGCAGCGCGTGCCGAAGGCGGTATCGCCGACCTTGCGCACGGACACGTTGACGTCGCAGCGCATGGAGCCTTCTTCCATGTTGCCGTCGCAGGTGCCGAGATAGCGCATGATCGAGCGCAGCTTGCGCAGGTAGGCCGAGGCGTCGTCCGGGCTCCGCAGGTCCGGCTCCGACACGATCTCCATCAGCGCCACGCCGGACCGGTTGAGGTCGACGAAGGTCTCGCGCGGCGACTGGTCGTGCAGGCTCTTGCCCGCATCCTGCTCCAGGTGCAGCCGGGTGATGCCGACGGTGCGCGCCGACCCGTCCGGCAGGTCGAGCACGATCTCGCCGGTGCCGACGATCGGGTCCTTGTACTGGCTGATCTGATAGCCCTGCGGCAGATCGGCGTAGAAGTAGTTCTTGCGGTCGAACACCGAGCGCCGGTTGATCTGCGCCTTCAGGCCCAGGCCGGTGCGCACCGCCTGTTCGACGCAATGATCGTTGATGACGGGCAGCATGCCGGGCATGGCGGCATCGACCAGGCTGACCTGGCTGTTCGGGGCCGCGCCGAAATCGGCGGCCGCACCGGAGAACAGCTTGGCCTTGGACGTGACTTGGGCGTGGACTTCGAGCCCGATCACCGTCTCCCAGACGCCCGTCTCACCCTCGATCGTGTACATCGAACCGCTCGCATTCAACCTGCCGGAAAAGCGACGACAGGGAGCGCGGAAGGGGCGCTCCTGTCAACCTTATGTTGAATAGTCAACCTATGGACGGATCGCGACCTCGGCCTCGATCTCGACCGGCAGGTCGAAGGGCAGTCCGGCCATGCCGACGGCGGAGCGGGAATGCTGGCCGCGCTCCGGCCCGAACAGCTCGACGATCAGGTCGGTGAAGCCGTTGATGACCAGCGGGTAGCGGTTGAAGCCGGGCGCGGAATTCACCATGCCGAAGGCGCGCAGCCAGGCGGTGATCCGGTCGAGATCGCCCAGCGCCGCCTTCAGGCTGGCCAGGATGGCAAGGCCGGTCAGCCGCGCCGAGTGGTAGCCCTGCTCCAGCGTCAGCTCCTGCCCGACCTTGCCCAGCGGCTGGGCCAGCGACCCGTCCGGCGCCAGGCCGCCGTGGCCGGAGACGAAAGCCCGGTCGCCATGGATGCGGACCCAGGGGAAGCTCAAGACCACGCCAGGCGGCAGTTTGATCGGCGCCGGCAGCTGCAGGCCCAACGCGTTCAGTCTCGCCTCGATCTCGGCCATGGTTCGTGTCCTTCACTGTCGCCGGTCTGCATCACCACACGCATTTATCGCGGCCCGGCCACAAAAAAGACAAGCGGCAGGATCGAGGTGGATTGATCCGATGCGTCGGAATTGTCAGGAATTCGATCCCGTAAACGGGCGCCATCCCCATCGGCCCCGAGCCCCCTCGCCAAAAAACATAGTCGGGAGATCCCCTTATGGTCGCGTCCCCTTGGTTGTCCAGAATAGCCATGGCCGCCGCTCTTGCCGTCCTGGCCGGATGCGTCACGACCTCCAGCACGAACAAGCCCGCCTACACGCCGCCCAGCGCCCAGACCGTCGCGACATGGCAGGCGGCGGCGCAGAAGGGCGATGTGTGTCCGCGCAGGACAGCCTGGGCGAGTATTATTTCCAGACCAAGGATTACGACTCCGCCCATCGCTGGTACGCCAAGGCCGCCGAGCAGGGCGACGCCACGGCCCAGTACAACATGGGCGTGATCTACAATTTCGGCCACGGCGTTCCCAAGGA
>NZ_JBYRFX010001000.1:0-2077 GCF_057815775.1 Inquilinus sp. | reverse complement strand
CTGGGTGGCGTTCTTCGCCGCGATCCAGCGCACCTCCATCGCCTTCGCCACCATCGTCTACCATGTGCAGCCCTTCTGGGTGGTGCTGGTCGGGGGCGTGCTGTTCGGCGAACGCATCAGCCGGCAGAAGCTGGGCTGGATCGGCATCGCCTTCGCCGGGCTGGTGCTGGCGACGGGGATCGGCCTCGACCCCGCCGCCGCTGAACCCGGCCGCCTGGTCGGCGCCGGCCTCGCCGTCCTGGCCTCGCTGCTCTACACCGGCACGGTGCTGTCGACCAAGGCGCTGCGCGGGGTGCGGCCGCATCTGACGGCGATGATCCATGCCACCACCGGCATCGTGCTGCTGGCCCCCTTCGTCGCCTTCGCCGCGCTGCCGGCGACACCCGGCCCCTGGGGCTGGCTCGCCGGGCTCGGCATCGTCCACACCGGCCTGGTCTATGTGCTGATGTATGCGGCCTATCCGAAGCTGCCGACCCCCGTCATCGCCGTGCTGGCCTTCATCTATCCCGCGGCGGCGATCATCAGCGATTGGCTGGTCTATGGCCATCGGCTGGGGGTGGAGCAGGCGGCCGGCATGGGGCTGATCGCCCTGGCCAGCCTGGCGGTGACCCTTGGCTGGCGGCTGTGGCCAGCGAGGCGGGCCGTGGTGGCGGCTGGGGAGGGCTGACCTCAGGGGGGATGTCTCAGCACGGATGACGTGGCATTTGACATCTCCTGCGAATAAGTTCATGATTTGTTCTATGGATAAGCCGCAGCCCCCCACCGCCGCCCCAACCGATCCGTATCTGGATCTCGCCGAACGCCATCTGCAGATGCTGAAAAAGCTCAGCGAGATGGGGATGGACATCGCGAAGGCGACGCAACAGCAGGCGAAGGCTGCCCTTGCGGCCGGAGACATGGACACCGCGTGTGAGTTCGCGGACGCCTTCACGGGGGTTTTCGACGAGGTGCGCCGGATCGTGGCGCTGCAAGACAAAATCGCCAGAGATGCCCGGGCACGCCGTCAGGCGGTCGAAGCCGAACGCGCCAGCCGTGCCGCCGTGACCAAGGCCAGTGTGACCAAGCCCACCGTGACCAAGGCCGCCGATACCAGGGACAACACCCGCAAGCCCACCGAAGCCACGATCATCCACTGGCCGATCCGACCGACCCGCCACTAAGCGGCTTCCCGTCCCGATCGCACCGTATCGTCCGGCGAGGGCTATCGCAGATCCACGATGATGGATTATGGGAAGGGGCCGACTGAGCCCCACCCGGAGAGCCTGCGATGACCGCCGAAACCGCATTGCCCGTGGCCGCCGAATGGTTCGTCCGCCGCGACATGGGCGGCGGGCTGTCCCTGATCGTCGAACCGCATTGCGACGTGCTGATGCGGGCCAACATCTGGCACCTGCGCGGCCGCGATCATGATTTGCTGATCGATGGCGGCATGGGCGTGGCGCCGCTGCGGCCGGCCTTCCCTGAATTGTTCGAGGGCCGCGACACCATCGCCCTGGCCACCCACACCCATGCCGACCACATCGGCGCGATCCATGAATTCGAGCAGCGCTGGGTGCATCCGGTCGAGGCGGCGACGCTGGCCGCGCCGCGCCCGGCCTCGCTGATCTCGGCGGATATTCCGGCGGAGGCGAGGCAGCGCTTCCTGACGGCGGGCTATCCGCCCCTGGGCGCGGCCCTGGTCACCGCCGTGCCGCATGAGGGCTACGACCTCCGCGGCTATGCCCTGCGCGGGGCTGAACCGACCCGGCGGATCGAGGCGGGCGAGAGTGTCGATCTCGGCGACCGGCGCTTCACCGTGCTGCATGTGCCGGGCCATTCGCCCGGCAGCATCGCCCTGTTCGAGGAGGCGACCGGCACGCTGTTCGCCGGCGACGTGATCTATGACGGCCCTCTGCTCTACAACGGCCCAGGCATGGATATCGGCGACTACGTCAAATCCTTCGCCCTGCTGCGGTCGCTGCCAATCAGCATCGTCCATGCCGGCCATGACGACAGCTTCGGCAAGGCCCGGCTGGACGCCATCATCGACGCCTACATGGCCCGCTGGCGCGCCGAGGGGCTGGTCGGGGGCTGAGGG
>NZ_JBYRFX010000999.1:0-12505 GCF_057815775.1 Inquilinus sp. | reverse complement strand
CTGGTTTTCGGAGGAGCAGCGCAAATCGCATATCAAGCCGGATAGCTGGTCGTTCTACGTGCAGCCGGCGGGATTAAAGGAGGTGAAGGACGGCGAGGGCGAGGTGACGTCCTATGTCGAGAACCCTGAAGCCGAGAATTTGAAGTTCCTCGAGCCGCATTATTATCTCAACGCGATTGCGGGCAAGACCAAGTCGTGGATCGACGCCAACGTGTTGAACCGGGTGTCGCCGCGGCGGGATGGCAAGCCAGTGTTGCCGGACTTCAATCGGGCGGTGCATGTGGCGCGCCAGCCGATCAAGCCGATCCCGGGTGTGCCCATCATCATCGGGTGTGACTTCGGGCGGCGGCCGTGCGCGATCTTTGCGCAGTATCTGCGCGGCACCTGGTACGTGATCCACGAATTGATCGGGCGCGACATGGGCGCCAAGACGTTTGCGCCGCTGCTGAAGCGGGAGATCGCCCAGCATTTCACCGGGTTCTCGTTCGGCATTTGGGGCGACCCGTCGGGCGACTTCAAGGGCCAGAACGACGATCAGGTGCCGTTCCAGATTTTCCGCAGCAATCAGCTTCCGATCCGCGCAGCGCCCTCGATTTTGTTTTCGGTGCGGCTGCAGTCGATCGAGGCGGTGCTCACAAGGATGAGCGAGGGGCGGCCGGCACTGCAGGTCTCGCCGTCGTGCTCGACGCTGGTCGCGGCGCTGGATGGCGGCTGGCATTATCGGCGGCTCAAGGTCGCGGGTGAGCGCTATTGCGAGGAGCCGGAGAAGGACGAGTATTCCGACCCGGCGGATGCGTTCGGGTATCTCTTGCTGGGCGGTGGTGAGGGTAAACTACTCCTCACCGGCTCGCGCGAGACCAAGCCGGCGACGCAGACGATCCGGCCCTATAATCCGTTTCAGCGGATGGGGGCGGGGCGGTGAGCCTGGTGCGGCTGGTCCCGAAGCGCGATCCTGATCTCGTGATCGATCGGCTGTGGCTGGTGTTTTTCGGGGAGGCCGATGGGGCGCCATGGTGGGGACGGTTGCTGCGGCCCGGATATAGGCATGTGGCGGCGTGCGCGTGGTTCGATCATCAGGAGCGCTGGGTTTACTTCAATCCGACGCGGACCGGGACCGTGATCCTGCTCTATCGCGACGACGAGTTCGGTGGCCGGTTTCAGCAGCTATTGGATTCGTCGGCGCTGGTGCTTCGTGTCGTGGCGAAGCGATCCCGCACCGAAACCCCGTTCGGCTGGTGGTGCACCGGCGCGATCAAGGCGCTGCTCGGCTGCCGCGGGTTGGCGGTGACGCCGTTCGGGCTGGCGCGCTACCTGCAGGATCAGGGCGCCGAGGCGGTGCTGATGCCGTGCGTTGCTGCTGGCGAACCATCTTCGCCACCGTGCCCGAATGGCGAGCCTGTTCAAACCTGACGTCCCCAAGCAAGATCCTGCGGTTGCCCAGCAACAGGAGGATGAGCGCAAGCGCGCCGAGGCATCGAACCTGCGCGAGACCCAGGATCAGTTGCAGAACGAAACCCTGCTGCGCGGCCGCCGAAGCGGCGTGCGCTCGCTGCTCGGCTCATTCGGCAGCGGCACATCGCTGCTCGGATCATCGTAATGGCGACGGTCCCCTTCAAGGCGCCGCCGAAGGCCTCCGGCGAGCAGGACGATCCCCTGATCAAGGAAATGCTGCGGCTGGTGTCGCGCGCGGAACAGGATCGCAGCAAGCACCAGGCCCGCATCGCCGACTGCTACCGCTACACCATGCCGTGGCGGCACTCGTTCAACCAAAGCCAGGTCAATCCCGACATCGACATCATCTTCGACGGCACCGCCGGAATTGTGCTGGAGGATTTTGCCGCCGACATGCTCAACACCTTCACCCCGCAGAAGAACAACTGGGTGACGGCGCAGCCGGTCGAGAAGCTGGATAGCGGCGACCTCAACAAGATCAGCGACAAGCTGGAGGCCTATCAGCGTGTCGTGTTCTCCGCAATGGGCGCATCGAACGTCTATATGGCGCTGCAGGAGGCCTATCTCGATCTCGGTCCCGGCACGATGGTGCTGCAGGTCACCGATATCGGATCGACCAAGCCGTTTCACTGCGAGGCAATCCCGGCGCCGGAGATGCTGCTGACCCGTGGGCCGTATGGCTATGTCGACGGCTACTTCCGCAAGCACAAGCGCATGTTCCGATCCGAGATCAAGACGCTGTGGCCGGATGCCGATCTGGCAAAGCTTGGACCGGCGCCCGATGACGACTCCGATCCTGAGTACGACGTCACCGACGGCTGCTGGCGGAATTGGAAAGAGAAGGGCGACGAGCATTATCATTACGTCGTCGAGGCCGGCGGCAAGCGCCTCTACCACAAGGATTACAAGGGACCGGGCTCTTGCCCGTTCATCGCGGCGCGCTGGGGCCGCGACTCGACCACGGCCTGGGGCTGCGGTCCGACCTATCGCACGCTGCCCGAGATCAAGACGCTCAACCACGTCCGCTTCACATCCTTGAAGAATTACGACAAGCACGTCGATCCCGTGACGTCCTATGTCGACGACGGCGTGATGAATGTCGACAACGGCGTCACCCCCGGCATGTGGATCCCGCGCGCGCCGGGCTCGGATGCACCCGAGCCGATGGAGAGCAAGGCCCGCTTCGACGTCCAGGTGTTCGAGATCGACGAATGCCGCTCGATGATCCGCCGCGCGCACTATCAGGATCGCCCCGAACAGCAGGGCAAGACCCCGCCGAGCGCCACGCAATGGGCGGATGAAGCCGCCGAGCGCGCGCGACGCATGGGCACGCCGGCGACCACGCTGGTGCACGAACTGCAATATCCGCTGTTCCGCCGTTTCGCCTATCTGCTCGGACAGCGCGGTGAACTCCCGAAGGTGCAGCTCGAGGGCCGTGATGTCGCGCTGCAGCCGATATCGCCGCTGTTGCGGGCACAGGAGCAGGAAGCCGTCGTTCGCCGTGACAAGTTCGCCGAACTGATCGTCGGCCGGTTCGGCCCGCAGGTCGGCATGATCGTGATCGACCTGATCGAATACGCCAAGGCCCAGGGCAAGGACATGGGCATCGAGGACAAGATCATCCGCAACGCGAGCGACATCGACGCCGCCATCAAGAAATTCCTGCCGGTGCTGGAGAACGGCGTCACAGCCGGCAAGCCCGGCGGTATCGCCCCGCCCGGCCTCGGCGCGCTGACCGGGGGCATTCCGCAATGAGCGACGCGAGCTGGAACGCTTTGTCGGCGCCGGTGCCGCCGCGCCCCGACAGCGAATTAGATGCGACGTGCGCCGATGTGTTCACGACCAACGCCGGAAAGAAGCTGCTGACCCTGCTGCGCAAGAAGCATTTCGACAGCCCGTTTAACCAACTGGCCCCGGACCGTGCGTTGCAGGTCAGAATCGATAACCAGCATTTTGTGCGCGAACTTGAGACCGCTTGTGAACGCGGCCTGAAAGCCGCAGCGAACCAGAACCCGAAGGCTGTATGACCGACCCTGTTGCCCAGACGCCTCCCTCCTCCCAACCTGCACCGGCGGCAACCCCGCCGGTGGCTCCTTCTCCGACGCCCACACCTGCGCCGCCGGCACCCTCCGCGGTTGTTGCGCGTCCGGAGTGGTTGCCGGAGACGCATTGGGATCCGGCGGCCAACACCATCAAGCCGGAGTTCGGCCAGCATTATTCCGAGCTGAAAACCTTTCAGGAGACCGAGGCCGCGCGCCAGGCCGCGCTCGCCGCGCGCAAGCCCGAGGATATCAAATTCGAGGTCAAGCTGCCGGACACCATCAAGGTACCGGAGGGCATGGACCTCAAGATCAACGAGAGCGATCCCCGCGTGCCCGTCATCCGCGAGATGGCGATCAAACGCGGCTGGGATCAGGAGACCGTCAACGAGCTCGTGGCCCTCGATGCGCAGCAACAGATCGCCGCGCACGCCGCCGAGCAGACCCGGATTGCCGCGGCCGACGCCAAGCTTGGCGCCAATGCCAACGAGCGGAAGACGGCGGTCGGCAACTGGCTCCGAGGGATGAAAGATCGCAACGAGCTTTCCGCGGAAGAATACGAGGCGGCCCGCGTCTATGCGACCGACGCCGAGACCGTGACCTTCCTCGAGAAGATCATCGCCAAGGCGACCGGCTTCGTCCCCGGACAGCAGCCGCCACGGGAGCCAACTCCCGCCCCGAAATCCGTCGCCGAACGGATGTACCCGAATCTTCCATCAGGGCTTCCGCCCGCTAGCGCTAGGAGCGCCTGACCATGGCTACCGTCGTAGGAACCGCACTCACGCTGCTGGACTATAAGACCCGCGTCGATCCGAATGGAAACATTGGTGCGATCGCCGAGGTGCTTTCGCAGCAGAACAGCATCCTCGAGGACATTCCGTGGGTGCAGGGCAACCTCGAGACCGGACACCGCACCACGATCCGGACCGGCTTGCCGACGATTTACTTCCGGCAGATCAATCAGGGCGTCCCGCCCTCGAAGTCGACCACCGTACAGGTCGATGAAGGCGTCTCCATGATGGAGGGCCGCGGCCAGATCGACCGCGATCTCGCCATGCTCAACGGCAACACCGCCGCCTTCCGCGCCTCGGAAAACGCGCCGTTCCTGGAATCGATGGCGCAGACCTTCGCCTCCAAGCTGTTCTACGGCAACGTCGGCACCGCGCCGGAAGAGTTCACCGGCCTCGCCACCCGCTTCAGCGACGACACCACCGCGCTGAACAAGGAAAACATCATCGACGGCGGCGGCGTCGGCACCGACAACTGCTCGATCTGGCTGATCGGCTGGGGCGAAAACACGGTCCACGGTATCTACCCGAAGGGGTCGACCATGGGCATCCAGCACGAAGACCTCGGGCTGCAGGACGCCTTCGACTCGTCGAACAACCGTTTCCGCGCCTACATGGACTGGTATCAGTGGAAGTGCGGCATCGTCGTGCGCGATTGGCGCTATGCCGTCCGCATCGCCAACATCGACGTCTCCAACCTGATCGCCGAAACCGGCGCCGCCGACATCCTCGAGCTGATGGCGGTCGCGGTCGACAAGATCCCGAAAAGCGAGGGCGTCAACCTCAAGTTCTATGTGCCGCGCACCGTGCGCACGATGCTCCGCATCCAGGCCATGAACCGACCGAACGTCTACCTGACCGTCGGTCAGGAAGAAGGAAAGCCGAAGACCGATTTCGACGGCATCCCGATCCGCATTGTCGACCAGCTCCTCCGCACCGAGTCGACGGTCAACTGAGCCGAGAACAGGAACCATAGCCATGCTGATCGACAACAACCTCTTGTTCTCCGACGCGCAGGCCGTCACCGCGACGGCCGGCTCGACGAACATCATCGACACCGCGCCGCTGTTCTCGGGCAACCTTGGCCGGCGGGTCGGCAACGGCAAGCCGATCTACATCTTCGTGTCGGTCGACACCGCCTTCACGGATTCCAGCTCGGACACCACGATCGCCGTTACGGTCGAAACCGACGACAACACGTCGATGTCCTCGGCGACCACGGTGGCAACCATCACCACCTTCGCCGCGCTGACGGCGGCCGGCACCAAGTTCTTCGCGCCGCTGCCGATCGCCAACTACGAGCGCTACATCGGCATTCGCTACACTGCGGCCAACGGCAACCTGACCACCGGTGCCTTCACGGCCGGCCTGGTGCTGAACGTCGATGACTTCTACGCAACCGCCGGCGGCTTCACGACCGGCGTCGAGTAATCGCTGCCTCTTGAAAAGGACTGCAACATGGCACGCTATCGGGTCGACGAGGCACATTTCCTCGACAACAAGTATTTCGAGGCTGGCGCAATCGTCGAGTGGGAAGGCGCGCCGAGCAAGCACATGACCCCGGTCGAGCAGGTCGCCGAGGAGCGCAAGGCGCGCTATGACGGTGCCCGGCCGCACTACGGCGTGTCGCGCGATCTGCCGCCCCGCGCGGCGATGCTTCACAGCCCGCTGGCGCGTCAGCCCGGCATGCCCCGCGTCGCTGGGCCTCCCGGCCAGACCTCTGCGGTTTCTGCCGATCCCGCCAACCCCGAGCGCACTGCCGATCTGGTCGAAGCCCGCCGCGAGCGCGCCGATCAGGATGCCAAGGCGCTGGACGAAGCGCTGAAGCCGGACCCGAAGAAGGCCAAGGCCGATCCCGCCGCCACTGCATCGCCGAAGCCGGCCGTTGCTCCGGCTGCCCCCAGCAAGGTAGAGGCGAAAGCCGACACCTCCGCCGACCACAAGTAACCGGAGGCTGCCATGCCGGATTTCGGCTATATGTCCAAGCAGGATCTGAATGCCATTGTTCGGGTCTTGCCGCGCATCGCGACCAAGGTCGTCACGGCGGCGGCGACAACGTTCACGACCGCCGCGTCCCCGGTTACGCTGTTCACGGTGCAGGGCCTGATCCTCGCCAGGGTGTTCGCCACGGTACAAACCGCCCTGACCTCGACGGGCACCAACGGCACCCTCGCCATCGGCGTCACCGGCAATACCGGCGCGCTGCTGGCCGCCACGACAGCGGACGGCACCAACTTTCCGACTGGCGCGGTTTGGGCTGGCGACACCTCGCCGACCGTCAAGTCCGAAGTCTTCAGCGCCGCCGCCTTGAATTGGAATCCGGTCTACAACACCAACATCATCGCCACCGTCGCCACCAACTCGATGACCGCCGGCGCGATCACGTTCTATTGCGAATACAAGCTGCTGGATCAGAACGCGTCGGTCATCCCGGCCTAACCACAATGGGCGAGCGGGGATCGAACCGCCGTTCGGCCTCAAGAGGATCGAACGGAAATGGTCAACTTTCTCCGCGGCAATAACGCAATCTACAGCAACATCGCAGCGACCACGGCAGCATTCACGCTGCCGTCTGGTCTGTACGGCGTCACGGTCACGGCGACGTTCGGTGGCGGAAACGTCGCGCTTCAGCGCCTCGCGGCGGACGCCACGACCTACGTCACATGCCTGACTGCATTCACCGCGGCCGGCTATGCGACCGTAAATTTGCCTGCGGGCACTTACCGATTTTTGATCACCACTGCCACCGCAGTCTATGTCGATCTCGCGGCGATAGCCGAGGCATGATCCATGGTTTTTGATCCCAAGATCTATCGCGATAACAGGTCCGGGATCGGAATGCCGGATGACTCTGCCGCGACCGACTCGACGTCGGCATGGACCTCCGTCTCGCTGCTCAAGGGCATCTGGGCAAAGCTGAACGGCGGCGTCGTCGTCACCGGCGTGGCAACCGCCGCGAACCAGACCACCGGCAACACGTCGCTCTCGTCGATCGATGGCAAGCTCACCACGATCTTCGGGGCTGTCGATGGTCTGGAAACCCTCGCGACCTCGCTGAATGGCTTCGTCGACGGTCTCGAAACGCTGGACACTGCGATCAGCGGCAAACTGCCGGCGACGCTAGGCCAGAAGGCCATGACAGCCAGCCTCGCCATTGCGATGGCGAGCGATCAAACTCCGTTCCCTGTTTCGCCCGGCGTCACCGTTATCGTTGCGGCATCATCCACCATCACCCGCCCAGCCGATACAACGGCCTATGCGTCGGGCGATCTGGTGGCAAACTCGGTGACGGCCGGGTCTGTTGCGGCCCTGCAGTTCACCACTGCGGCGCGCATCTCCGGCGGCACCGGCCGCGTCATGGGCGCGCGAATCCAGAAATCTACCGCAAGTGCTACCAACGCGGCGTTCCGGCTGCACCTGTTCGACACCATCCCGACGTTTACCAGCGCCGGCGACAATTCGGCGATATCGACCGTCGTGGTTGCAAGCGCGAAGGGCTACGTCGGCTACCTCGATATTACGGCAATGACGGGGTTTTCAGACGTGGCCTGGGGCACGGGCGCGGCGGACAACGCGCGCGGCTATCTGCCGTTCAAGGCAGTTGCCCAGATCCTCTACGGTGTGGTCGAGGCGAGGGGAGCCTACACTCCGGGAAATGCCGAAGTGTTCACGATCTCGCTGATCGTCACCCAGGATTAGCCGTGCGTTGCCGCAGCGGGGCCGCCCGCCGCACGGTGGGCCATGACCACGATCTCCGATCTTTCCGTCATCAATGCCGCCGCGACGCGCACCGGGAATGAGCCGATTACCGCGGTCCTGACGGATGGCGGCCCGGTCGCCCAGATTGCCCTCAACAATTACGAGGACTCGGTCAAGTCCGAGCTGGCGCTGTATCCGTGGAAACAGGCCACCAAGATCGAGCAGCTTGATCGGATCGACCCCGACGTGCTCGGCGATCCGCCGGAGCCGTGGACCGCAGCCTATCAACTGCCGACCGATTTCCTCGACATCCGCACCGTCATGGTGAACGGCACCCCAATCGATTACGCGGTGCATGGCGACAAGATCTTGTGTGACGCACCGGCGAGCGGCGAGGTGTTCCTGCACTACATTTGGCGGGTGCCGGAAAGCCAATGGCCGGCGTGGTTCCGCGAGGGCATGATCAGGCGCTGGGAAGCCATCCTGCTGCGCGGCGTCGGTGAACGCTACAACCAAGCGGACGAGCGCGACAAGGCGGCCGGCGAATCCTTCGCGCGCGCCCGCAACCGCGACAGCCAGTCACAAACCCCGCGCGACCCCATGATCTCGCCAACGCTACGGGCGCGTGGCGGCCTGACAAGCAATTGGCCTCGCTCGTGGCGTTGGGGGTGACCCATGGCGCGACGCAAATCCCTGCAGACCAGCTTCTCGGCGGGAGAACTCGCGCCGGAAGTTGCGATGCGTCAGGATACCGACCAGTATCAGAACGGCGCCAAGACGCTGCTTAACCGACGGATGCTGATCGGCGGCGGCCATGTGCGTCGTCCCGGCTCGTGGTGGGAAGCCCAGCTCGGCACCGACCCCGTCCTCGCCGAATTCGTCGTCAACCAGACCACGCAATATGTGCTGTCGTTCACCGCGGGCGCGATGCACGCCTACGTCCGCGACGTCGATACCGGGCATCTGACGGCGGCGGGCTCGCTCACCAGCGCGCCGTGGACCGGCACGATCTACAAGGAGATGGATTGGGTCCAGCGCGGAAACGTTATTTTCCTGACGCACACTTCGATGAAGACCCAGCGGATCGAGCGCACGGGCGCGGCAACCTGGGCGCGGACCGATTTTACGTTTTCCATAGGATCTGGATCGAGGCCCGAGCAGCCCTATCTCAAGATAGCAGCGCCGACGGTTACGCTCCAGCCATCCGCGACCACGGGTTCTGTCACGCTCACCGCCAGTGCGGCGGTGTTCGTCGCGGCGCATGTCGGCCAGTACATCCGCTATCTCGGCAAGACGATGCTGATCACTGGCTACACGGACAGTACGCACGTCACGGCAACCGTTATCGAAAATCTGCCGGGGACACAGACGCTGACAGTGTCGAGCTCAACGGGCTTCTTGGTAAGCGACGTCGTCGAGGGCTCCACCTCCGGCGCGCGCGGACAGGTGACTGGCGTACCCGACGGCACCCATTTGACGGTCGTTATCATCGATGGCTTGACGGCATTTCAGGCCGAGCCGCTGGTCGGACCGAGCGCATCGACCAATATCTCGGCGGTAGCGGCTGCAGCGGCCGCAGCCGTGGAAGATTGGGACGAGCAATTGTTCGGCCCGGTCTACGGCTATCCGGCATGCATCGAAATCCACCGCAACCGCCTGCTGTTCGGCGGCCATCCGGCGGCACCGAGTTATCTGATCGCGTCGGCGATCAACGACCTCTACAACTTCAACGTCGGCACCGGCGGGGATGCGGACGCGATCATCGAGTCGATCGGCGACGCCGGCGCATCGAAGATCGTGCAATTGATGTCGGCAGAGCAACTGCTGGTGCTGACAGATCGCGGCCCCTACTACGTGACGGAAGGTCCGAACAACCCGTTCCGCGCCTCCTCGATCTCGTTCCAGCCGTTCGGCTCGCCGTGGCCGATCAACGCGACCGCCCAGGTGCAGCCGTTCGACTCCGGCGCCATCATGGTTTCGGGCTCGCTGGTCATCAAGGCACGCCAGACCGGCAATACCTCGGCGCTGTGGGACGCTGACGAAATCTCGCTACTGTCGCCGCACCTGATCGAGACGCCGGACCGGCTTGCCGTCACCAGCAACTTCAACGGCGATCCCGAGCGCTATGCGGTGCTGCGCAACTCGGATGGCTCGATCGCCGTGCTTCAGCTCGTCGAGGTGCAGAAGATCCGCAACTTCACGCCATGGACGACGGATGGCGAGTACCTGTCGGTTTGCTCGATCGCGGGCGATCTCTACGCCGCGGTCGCGCGCACCATCGACAACCAGACCAAATACATTCTCGAGCTGTTCGACCAGGACATCACGGTCGATTGCGCGGTGCAGTACGCCACCGAAGCCCTGCTGGATGCCGGCGTGCCCACGCAGTACGGCGACACCGACGTCAACGTGGTGACACCGGATTACCATCTCGGCGAATGGCCGGTCACGCTGCGCACCTTCCCGGCAGGGCCGTACACGGTCGGGCTGTACTACACGTCAACCACGGAGATCCTGCCGCCAGTCATCCCCGGTCCGGAAGGGCCGATGGCCGGCGACTTCATGCGGATCGTCGAGTGTTATGTGCATGTGCTGACGTCGGCGCGCTTCGCCGCGAACGGCCGCTCGCTGTCCGCATATCAGTTGACGGACGACATCTCGCTACCGCCGCCGCTGAAGAACGGTCCGCAGCGTTTCCAGTTCATGGGCTGGTCGCGCGAGCCAACGGTGACGATTACGCAGGCCGATCCGCTTCCGCTCAAGATCCTCGCAATCAAGACAATCGTGGCTTTCTGACATGGCAGCACTCGCACTTCCTGCAATGATCATCGGCACCGCCGCATCGGTGGGCGGCCAGCTCATGGCCGGTGGCCAGAAGGCCGCAGCAGCCGAGTTCGAGTCGCAGCAATATGCCGAGCAGGCTAAGGCGGCAAAGACCGCTGCGCTGCAGGATGAGACCGCACGCCGCCGCGACCTGACATCGAACCTCGAAACCATCCAGGCGATCCGCGCCGGAAGAGGCGTCGGTTCCGGCTCGCCGACCGCGATGGCGATCTACGATTCCACGATCAGCCGATCGGAGGACGATATCTTTGCGTCGAAAGCCAACTATGCGGCCAAGGCCGATCTCGCCAGCCGGGCATCGATCCTGTCGGCCAAGAAGGCCTCGTCGTCGCTGCTCGCCGCCAATCTCGGCGCGGCGGAGACGGTCGCCGGCGCGGCTTTCAAATACGGAAGGTCTTGACGCATGGCAACCGGCACAGGTCTGCCCGGCCTCAACAACGGCGCTCCTGTCCTGGCGCAGGCGCCCGGCGGCGTCAGCGGCGACGCGCTGTACAATGCGAATTCGTGGTCGCAGATCGCCAACTCGGGCGAGAAGCTGGCCAAGGCCGGCGGCGACTATCTCAAGGTCGCGGAGCACAAGGCACAGGTCGGCTACCTCAGTGACCAGGACGTCGAGATCCAGCGCAAGCAGATCGAGATGCGCAACCAGTTCGCCAACGACCCGAAAGGTTTTGACGCGGCATGGAGCGGCTATGCGGAAGGCAAGCTGGCCGCGGTCGAGCCGTGGGCTGTCAACCACGTTCGTGCGACGATCGGCTCGGGCGGCAATTCGGCGTTTTCGTCCATCCTCAACGAGACCCGGGTCAAGACTGAAGCGGACAGCAAGAAAAGCTGGACGACGTTGGAGGACATGGCGGCAAACGATGTGCAGAGCGCGGCGATGGCCGGCACGCTCAACACGCCGCAAGGCCAACTCAAGATCGAGAAATATCGGAACGTGGTGGCGACCGGCGTTACCAGCCAGTTCATCGTACCGGAGGTAGCTGATCAGCGCATCGCCAATCTGGAATCCACCGCCACCGTTTACGCGGCGCGCACGGGCATCAAGTCGACCTTCGAGGCCGAAGGACCGCTGGCCGCGACGAAGCACATCGACGACCTGACCCGAAACGAGAACCTGAAACTGTCGCCGGAGCAGCGGCTGACGCTGGGCTCCCGGCTGCGCGCTGACGTCCATGCGTGGGATGCCGAGCGCAAGCAGGGCCTGTCGGAAGTCGATCTGGAGGCGCAGTCGCTGCTGTCAGCCAAGAAGGGCGGCATCCCGATCCCGCAGACCCGGATCGACGAGACGATCGACCGCTACAAGCGGTTCGGCGGCCAGGCCCAGGCGGCATCGTTTCTGGCCGACCTGCAGCATTCGCAGGATCTGAATTTCCTGTCGCGCGCGCCGCTGGCCGAATCCGCGGCATGGATTGATCGCTACAAGACCGATCGCGGGTTCAACTCGCCGCCGCAGGCCGCCTCCACCGCGGTCGACTTCTTCACCTCGAAAGGCTGGAGCAAGGCGCAGGCGCAGGGCATCGTCGGCAATCTGATCCACGAAAGCGGGCTAAACCCCAACGCGGTGCACGACAACAATACCGGGCTTGGCGTCGCCGGTCACCGGCTGGAACGGCTGAGCGCGATGCGGGAGTTCGCGTCAGCGCGCGGCAAGCCGGTCAACGACTTCCAGACCCAGCTCGA
>NZ_JBYRFX010000998.1:0-3445 GCF_057815775.1 Inquilinus sp. | reverse complement strand
GCCGCATATCGGGCACAGATACTCGCCCCGATTGTTCTGGATGATGAAGAGAGAGGGTCTCGCGTCCATGGCTTGATGATAGCCGAGAACCCGCCATTTCCCATCTCAATCAACTAGAGGTGGATTTCCGCTTTCCGCCCTGTGGAGACGATCCTTATCTACGACCTCACCCCCGAAAGCTGCGGCGAAACTCGCGTGGGGTCATCGCCTTCAGGGCCCGGAACTGGCGGTTGAAATTGGCGATGTTGGGATAGCCGACCGCGTCCGCGACATGGGCGACCGGCCGGTCGCCGTTGATCAGCAGCGAACAGGCCTGGCCGATGCGCAGCTGGGCGACGTAGCGCGACACGGTCAGATGGGTGTGCCGGCGGAAGAAGCGGTGGAAGGCGGAGGCGCTGAGGCAGGCCAGATCGGTCAGCTCGGCGATCGCGATCTCGTCGTGATACCGGGCGTGGATGTGGTTCAGCACCCGGTCGATCCGCGCCTGGTCCGGCGCCGGCATGGCCGTGGTCTTTGGCATCGGGGCGGCCAGCGGTGCCCGGGCCTCGTCCTGCGACAGGGTGGACAGCACCTCGATCAGCCGCAACAGGCGGGCTGCAGGGTCAAGGCCCGGCATCGCCTCGATCGCCGGCCGCACCGCGGCGGCCGCCGCGGCGGAAAAGGCCAGGCCGCGCCCGGCCTCGTCCAGGATGCGGCCGACCGGCCGCAGCTCGGCCAGCGACCCGACCAGCCGCGCCGCCCCGTCCGGCGAGAACCACATCACCAGGGCGACATGCGGCCCGGCCGGATCGATCCGCTCACGCGAGCACCAGGTGTGCGGCAGGTTGGGGCCGACCAGCACCAGATCGCCGTCGTCATAGGTGCCGAGATGGTCGCCGACATGGCGCTGGCCGCGGCTGTTCAGGGTCAGCGTCAGCTCGAATTCCGGGTGGTAGTGCCATTCGAACGGGATGGCGTCGTCCAGCCGCCGGTTCAGCAGCGTCCAGGACGAATCCCCCGGCACCGTCACCTTCTCGAAGATCGGTTGCATGGCCTGAACTGAACCGCAGGGACGCCTGGGATGCCGTCCGACGCGACTTTAGTATCAGTTTTCGGCAGGCCACGGCAACACGGTCGGCCCGGACGGCGCTACAGTCCTGGCATGGACAGTGCGCCGATCAAGGGGAGGACACCGATGGATCGCCACCAATACGGGGACAACCGGCCGGGCAACGCCTCGGTCTCCTACACCTTCGAAACCCAGCTCAAGGACATCGAGAAGACGCGGCCGTTGCGCGTGCTGTCCGAAGCGGATTGGCGGCACTGGATCACCTGGGGCTACGTCGTCGTGCCGAACGCGGTCCCGGCCGAGAACATCAGCCGCACCCGCGACCTGCTGTGGGAGTTCCAGGAGCTGGATCCGCAGGACCCGGAGAGCTGGTCCAAGCCACAGATGCGCGACCATGCGATGAAGGAGCTGAACAACAGCGGCATGGTCGAGATCTACAATCACCAGCTGCTGTGGGACAACCGGCAGCACCGGCGGATCTACGACGCCTTCGTCGACATCTGGGACACCGAGCGGCTGTGGGTCACCATCGACCGCGCCAACCTGAACCCGCCGAACCGGCAGGCGCGCGGCTTCAACGGCTTCATCCACTGGGACGCCGACACCTCGCTGACCCCCTTGCCGGTGAACTGCCAGGGCGTGCTGTCGCTGGTCGACACCGATGCCGACACCGGCGGCTTCCAATGCGTGCCCGAGCTGTTCCGGACGCTGGAGACGTGGCGCGAGACCCAGCCGGCCGACCGCAACGCCTGGGCGCCCGACACCACCGGCTTCGAGATCCGGAACATCTCGATGAAGGCCGGCGACCTGCTGATCTTCAACAGCCTGCTGGCGCATGGCATCCGGCCAAATCGGTCGCAGGACCGGGTGCGGATGGCGCAGTACATCTCGATGACCCCGGCGGATGAGGGCAACGCCCAGCTGCGCGACTGGCGGATCCAGTCCTGGCGCGACCGCGAGCCGCCGCAGGGCTACGCCTTCCCGGGCGATCCACGCGAATGGGAGAAGACCCGCTACGACCGCGCCAACCTGACCCCGCTGGGCGAAAAGCTGCTCGGCCTGGCGTCCTGGGACGACTGAGCCCGGGCCGGCGGCGCCCGTCGCGCCGCGCCGCCGCGTCTCTCCCGCGGCATGGCGAGTGCCAGGGCGATGCCCAACAGGACCAGCCACAGCAGGCCGCTCAGGATCGATAGCCACGGCAGCAGGCCGGGGGGAGAAGCGATCGACATCCTGCACCCGTTCGGTTGAGGTCCCGCCCCGCCGCGATCATCCAGGCGGGGCGCCATCCCCTGCGATAGGTCCGCCGCGGCCGGCTGGCGACCGGACGGGCCGGCGCGAACGTCCGCGCCGGTCGGATCGGACATGTGGGGGCAGGCGATGCCCTTGCCCGCCGGCCGCCATTCCCCGATACGGGGCGCATGACCTATGACCAGATCGTCGTTGCGGGCCAGATCCTCGGCCTGGGGCTGAAGCTGTTTCTTGCCGCCGCCCTGCTGAGCCGCCGCGGGCGCCGCCGCGACCATTCCGTCGCCGCGGCCGCCCTGTTCGTGGCTGATTCCTTTCCCGGGGTCCTGGAGATCCCGCTTGTGCTGGCGGGCGCGGAGTCGGTCGCCCATTCGATCTGGATGCTGCCGGCGGCCACCCCCTACCTGGCGGTGGGGCCAGCGCTGTACTGGTATGTCCGCAGCCTGATCAGCCCGACGCCGCTGACCTGGCGCGTGATCGGCCGGACCGAGATCCTGCTCTGCGCCGCCGGCTTGGCGTTCGGCCTTGTCGCCGCTGTGGCGGACATGCTGCGGCCACCCGACGCTGACACCGGGCCCGCTCTCTGGGTGCTGCTGGTCGCCGTGGCCCTGGCGGTGTCCCTCCTGGTGGGGACGCTCGTCGTCTACACGGTGCGGACGATCCGCCTGGCCGTCCGGCACCGGCGCAACCTGGAGCATCACTTCTCGTCGATCGAGGGCCGGACGCTGGGTTGGGTGCCCTTTCTGGTCGCGGCCCTGGTGGTGCTGATCGCGCAGAACCTGTTCAGCCTCACCGTGGTGCTGCTGGTGATCGGGGGCGGGGAGTTCCGGTTCGAGCTGCTGCAGGAATGGTCATCGACCGCCCTGATCTTCGGCTTCGGCCTGATCGTCCTGCGCCAGGAATCGGTCTACGAGCCGTCGCCGCGGCCCGCCCCGGTGCCCGCCGCGCCGGAGCCGGGGGCCGAACGCTACCAGCGCTCCGCGCTCGACCCGGCGCGGATGGAGCGGCTGGCGGGCCGGATCGAGGCGGCGATGGTCGCCGACGGGCTGCATCGCGACCATTTCCTGACCTTGTCGGACCTGGCCGGGGCGGTCGGCGCGTCCGAACACCATGTCTCGCAGGTGCTGAACGACCGCATCGGCCGCAACTTCT
>NZ_JBYRFX010000997.1:0-1565 GCF_057815775.1 Inquilinus sp. | reverse complement strand
CGCTCGACTTCAAGCCGGTGGAAAAGGCCTCCGGCAACATGGTGCGGCAGGAGGTGGTGGTGAAGCAGGGCATCGACCGCGACCTGGCCAAGACCATCATCAAGGCGATCAAGGACAGCAAACAGAAGGTCCAGGCCGCGGTCCAGGGCGACGAGCTGCGCGTCACGGGCAAGAAGCTGGACGATCTGCAGGCCACCATCGCCCTGGTGCGCGGCCTGAAGATCGAGATGCCACTTCAATATCTGAACTTCCGCGACTGACGGCAGCACGGACGGTCGTCCTGCCTGATCCGGGCAGCGATCTGCGGCGTATGCTCTGCAGCAGAGAATGCCGCAGTCCGGGGGCCCGATGATCAGCTCACTTTGTCTCTACGGCGCGGTCGCGGTCGTCTTCCTCGGCCTCGACGCGCTCTGGCTCGGCGTGGTGGCCAAGGGTTTCTATGCCGACAGCCTGGGCGGGCTGATGGCGGACCGGCCGAACTTCGCCGTCGCCGGGCTGTTCTATGCGCTCTACATCCTCGGCATCGTGATCTTCGTCGCCGGCCCCGCCCTGGAATCTGGCTCCTGGGGCCGGGCGGCGATTCGCGGCGCGCTGTTCGGCCTGTTTGCCTATGCCACCTACGACCTGACCAACCTGGCGACTTTGCGCGGCTGGCCCGTCGGCCTGACCCTGGTCGACCTCGCCTGGGGCGTGGCCGTGACCGCAATTTCGGCCACGGCCGGTGTCGCCCTTACACAGGCCGTGCTGGGCCGCTGATCCGTCAGGATCCAGGTCCAGCCGAGCTGAGACGGCGCCGCCAAAGCCCATAGAGGTCGATCCCCTCTGCCCGCACCGGCAGGTGGCGGATGGTCATGGCCTGGTCGGCCAGCGGCCGGGCCAGCTCGGCATAGACCCCGGCCGTCGACAGGCCGAAGGGCGCGCCGTCCTCGTTGGAATGGGCAAAATAGACCGCCTCGACCCCGACCATCGTCATCGCCGCCAGGCACATTGGGCAGGGATGGCCGCTGGCATAGACCGCGCAGCCGTCCAGCCGCAGCGTGCCGAGGTCGCGGGTCGCCGCCCGGATCGCCTGCAGCTCGGCATGGGCGGTGGGATCGCCCGTCGCGCCCATCTCGTTGACGCCGGTGGCGACCGCCACCCCGTCCCGCACCACCACGGCGCCGAACGGCCGGCCGCCATGGTCTTCGACGTTGCGGCGGGCCAGATCGATCGCCTGGACGAGAAACATCTCATGCACGGTCATCGCCGCCCTCCTCCACCGGTCCCAGCCCAGCCGGCAGGATCGTCGATTTCTGCGCCAGGTCGCCACCGCGCCAGAGATACAGCGCCAGCAGCGGCTGCCCGGCGGTGCGCATCGCGTGCGGAATCCAGGAGGGATGGTGGATCGGCGCGCCGGGGCTGCGCTGCCGCCAGCCCTCATCGCCGCGCAGCCAGTCGGCCGTGCCGGCCAGCGGCACATAGATCTCCTCCGCCGCATGGGCGTGCCGCGGATACTCGATCTCCGGGCCCAGCAACAGAAAACCACAGGCGATGCGGTCGCTGGCGACCGGCCCCCTGAGGCCAAT
>NZ_JBYRFX010000996.1:0-3891 GCF_057815775.1 Inquilinus sp. | reverse complement strand
GGACGGGCGCGGCGTGGTCAATGTCCTGGCGGCCGAGACCCTGATCCAGGCGCCGCGGCTCTACGCCACCTTCCTGCTGTGGCTGCTGTCCGAGCTGTTCGAGCGCCTGCCCGAGGTCGGCGACCCCGACAAGCCGAAGCTGGTGTTCTTCTTCGATGAGGCGCATCTGCTGTTCGACGACGCGCCCAAGCCGCTGGTCGACAAGGTCGAGCAGGTGGTGCGGCTGATCCGCTCCAAGGGCGTCGGCGTCTATTTCGTCACCCAGAACCCGATCGACGTGCCGGACAAGGTGCTGGCCCAGCTCGGCAACCGGGCGCAGCACGCGCTTCGGGCCTTCACCCCGCGCGACCAGAAGGCGCTGAAGGCCAGCGCCGACACCTTCCGCACCGAAGGCGGCTTCGATGTCGCCCGGGCGCTGCAGGAGCTGGCGGTGGGCGAGGCGCTAGTCTCGCTGCTGGATGAGAAGGGCATCCCCGAGGTGGTGGAGCGGGCGCTGGTCTGCCCGCCGGTCTCGCGCCTCGGTCCGATCACCGATGCCGAGCGCCGCGCCGCGATCGCGGCCGGCGGCTTCGACCTGAAATACACCACCACGATCGACCGGGAGTCGGCCTATGAGAAGCTGACGGTCCGCGCCGCCCAGGGGCAGCAGGAGGCGGCGGCCGTCGCCGAAGCCAAGGCCCATGCGAAGGCCGGGCCCGGCATGGTGGAATCGATCTTCAAGGACGTGGTGCGCAGCGCCGGCAGCTCGGTCGGCACCCAGCTCGGCCGCAGCCTGGGGCGCAGCGTCGGCGGCACGGCCGGCGGCACCTTCGGCAGCTCGATCGGCCGGGCGCTGGTGCGCGGCGTGCTCGGCTCCCTGTTCGGCGGGCGGCGGTAAGGGCTCAGCCCATCAGTCCGCTCAGTGTTCGGGGCGGCGGTGGTCCGCGAGGAAGCGCCGGCCCTCGGCCAGGATCGCATCGACGCCCTGCGATCGGCGCTGCCGGTGTTCCAGTTCCTCGACCAGGGCCCGGACATCGTCCGCATAGGCGCGATGCCCATGCAGGTTGCGATAGAGCTGGAGCGCCAATATCTCCGTCTCCGTCAGGCCGTAGCTTCGCTGTTGAGACATAATGGACGACCGATGCCTGTCACGAATTTGCAATTGTCGGACTATACCAGCCCAATGTGACATGGACATCAAGACCAAAGGTCTGATGGACATCAAGACCAAAGGTCTAATGCGTCAATTCCGCAGCACCACCTTCCGCGCCCGGACGTCGACGACGGAGAAGTCCTGGTCGGGGAAGGATCGGGAGCCGGCCTCCAACGCCACCCCGGCATCGGCGTAGAAGCACATGACCTTGCCGCGCCGGACGAAGGCGTATTGCGAGGGAGGGTTCGCCCCGAACTCCACGAGAAACCTGGCCAGCGCCGCGACATCGGCCCTGCCGGTCTGTTCGCGATCAGCCATGACGTCCTCCCCGGACTGCGGCGCGATCGAGCTTAGACTCATGTGCCGCCGGCCACTAGGACGCTGAATTGGTTCTTTAGACCGAGGCCAGGGGTAGTGCTGCCCACGCATCGTGGCCCGCCAAAAGACCGCCCCTGCCATGCGATCGCCTCTCCATGGCGCTCCACGTCCGGGCATGTGTATAGTGGCAGCGGAAGCGGCCCCGATAAGGGCTTGATATTACAGTTTTGTTTCGATCGTGCAGGTTCGGAGGCGACTCGTGAGCATGTTGCAGACCAACGCCGAGGCTGTTTCCGCCGAGGCGCCGGACACACGGCGTGCCCCGACCCTGCCCGCGATTGCCGCGGATTCGCCCGATCGTTTCATCAACCGCGAGCTGTCCTGGCTGGCCTTCAACCAGCGTGTGCTGGAGGAGGCCTACAACACCCGCTACCCCCTGCTGGAGCGGCTGCGCTTCCTGTCGATCTCGGCCAGCAACCTGGACGAATTCTACATGGTCCGCGTCGCCGGGCTGAAGGCGCAGGTCGCGCTCGGCGTCGCCTCGCCGAGCCAGGAGGGCTTGAGCCCGGCGCAGCAGCTGGGCGAGATCGCGACCCGGGTGCAGGAGCTGATGCGCGACCAGCAGCATTGCTGGCGGATCCTGAGCGACGAGCTGCGCACCGCCGGCATCGCCGTGGTCGCAGCGGATGAGCTGACCAAGACCGAGAAGGCCTGGCTGGAGGAGCGCTTCCTGGGCCAGATGTTCCCGGTGCTGACGCCACTGGCGATCGACCCGGCGCATCCGTTCCCGTTCATCCCCAATCTCGGCCTCTGCCTGGCGCTGGCGCTGACCAGCAAGGAAGAGCCGCATGACGAGATGGAAGCGATCGTGCCGCTGCCGCCGCAGCTCGACCGCTTCACCCGCCTGCCGGGGTCGCCGATCCGCTTCGTGCTGCTCGAAGACGTGGTCATGCTGTTCCTCGACCGCTTGTTCCCCGGCTACACTCCGCGCGCCAACGGCGTGTTCCGGGTGATCCGCGACAGCGAGATGGAGATCGACGAAGAGGCAGAGGATCTGGTCAAGACCTTCGAAAGCGCGCGGAAGCGCCGGCGCAAAGGCATCGTCATCCGCCTCGCCGTGTCGGCCGACGTGCCGGACTCGCTGCGCCACTTCGTCTGCGAGAAGCTGAAAGTGAAGGACGAGGACGTCTTCGCCTTCGACCGGCTGCTCGGCCTGGTCGACACCAAGAAGCTGATCGTCGACGAACGGCCGGAGCTGCTGTTCTCGCCCTACAACGCCCGCTTCCCGGAACGGGTGCGCGATTTCGGCGGCGACTGCTTCGCCGCGATCCGGGCCAAGGACATCGTCGTCCACCATCCGTATGAAAGCTTCGACATCGTCGTGCAGTTCCTGCGCCAGGCGGCGCGCGACCCCGATGTGGTGGCGATCAAGCAGACGCTGTACCGCACCTCGAAGGATTCCCCGATCGTCCAGGCCCTGGTCGAGGCGGCGGAGGCGGGCAAGTCGGTCACCGCGATGGTCGAGCTCAAGGCCCGCTTCGACGAGGAGGCCAACATCCGCTGGGCCCGCGACCTGGAGCGGGCGGGTGCCCAGGTGGTGTACGGCATCATCCATCTGAAGACCCACGCCAAGGTCTCGATGGTGGTGCGGCGCGAACAGGGTGGCCTGCGCACCTACACCCATTTCGGCACCGGCAACTACCACCCGATCACCGCCAAGGTTTACACCGACCTCAGCTTCTTCACCTGCGATCCGGCCCTCGGCCGCGACGCGGCGGCGATGTTCAACTACATGACCGGCTACGCCAAGCCGGCGAAACTGGAGAAGCTGTCGATCGCGCCCCTGTTCCTGCGCGACCGGATCATGGAGCTGATCGAGGCCGAGATCAGCAATGCCCAGGCCGGCAAGCCGGCGCAGATCTGGGTCAAGCTGAACTCCCTGGTCGACGACACCATCATCGACAAGCTCTACGAGGCGTCGCAGGCGGGGGTGGAGATCGACCTGGTGATCCGCGGCATCTGCTGCCTGCGGCCCGGCGTGCCCGGCCTGTCCGAGAACATCCGTGTGCATTCGATCGTCGGCCGCTTCCTCGAACACGCCCGCATCCTGTGCTTCGGCAACGGCCAGAAGCTGCCGTCGCGCCAGGCCAAGGTGCTGCTGTCCTCGGCCGACTGGATGCCGCGCAACCTCGACGGCCGGATCGAAAGCCTGGTGCCGCTCGAGAACGCCACGGTCCGCCAGCAGGTGATGGAGCAGATCATGCTGGCCAACCTGAAGGACGAGACGAACACCTGGATGCTGGGTGCCGATGGCCGCTATCATCGGCTCGATGCGCCGAAGGATGCCTTCAGCGCCCACACGTACTTCATGACCAATCCCAGCCTGTCCGGCCGGGGCAGCGCGCTGAAGGATGCGAAACGGGCCCCGCGCCGCCTGGTCA
>NZ_JBYRFX010000995.1:0-9114 GCF_057815775.1 Inquilinus sp. | reverse complement strand
CGGACAGATCGGATGGTTTCGCCTCTCCCGCTTGCGGGCGAGGCCGGAGGCACTTGCGCCTCCGGGTGAGGGGGTTTGTCGAGGCCGGGGCCCGCCCTCACCCGGTCTTGCTGCGCGAGCCCGGCTTCTCCCGCCGGGGGACTTTTCAGAACGACCCGACGCTTCTGCCGTCATTCCCGCGAAAGCGGGAATCTCTTTCCGGTAAAAGCGTTGCGAGATCCCCGCTTTCGCGGGGATGACGATTTAGAGGATTCTGAAAGGGCCTCGCCAGGCGGGAGAGGTCACGCGCCCTCTTCTCGGTCCTCTCGTTCACCCTATTGCCCTGGCCGCCGCCCCAAGGATCGTGAAGCGGCGATCCTGAGGCGGCGGGCCTGAATATGATACGATGCGCCCCATTCGACGCGGAACCGGCCGGGGCCGAACAAATCCGGCTGGAGCAAAGCGGGATACAGGGCGAGGCAGGGCTGCTGGTCCGGAAGGCCGGATCCACGCCGGGAATTACCATGTGAGCTGACCTCGCCCCTCTTTGAGATCGGGGGCATTGACGGTGGTCGCGGGATTTCAGGAACACGGTCGCGGGGCGTGATGGCCGACGCGCCGACCATGGGGCGGACCGGGTCGATCGACCGCTTCCGCGCCGAGCAGATCGCGGCCCTGTACAAGGCCGCGCCGGTCGGCGTGGTCGGCGCCCTGCTGGGCGGCATCGCGCTGGTCGGCGTGCTGGTCTATGGCGAGCTGGTGCCGCTGCCGCTCGCGGCCGGCTGGGCGGGGGTCCTGCTGCTCTCGGCGCCAGCCCATCTGCTGCTCTGCGCCGTCTATCGCCGCCGCGGGCCGTCCGCCCCGGGCTGGCGGTTCTGGGCCGCCGCCTTCACCCTGGCCAGCGCCATCGAAGGGCTGGTCTGGGGCGTCGGCTCGATCACCCTGATCACGCCCGAGCGCATCGACCAGCAGCTCTGGGTCATGATCGCGACCTCGGCCGTGGCCTCCGGCGCCGCCACCGCCTTCGGCGCCTATCTCCCGGCCTTCTACGCGCTGCTGTTCCCGGCGATGGTCCCCTATGTCCTGTGGAGCGCGTTCCACACCGGCTTCTACAGCCACGCCCTGGGCTTCCTCGACCTGCTCTACGTCGTCGCCATGGCGGTGCTCGGCTGGCGTTCCTACCGCAGCCTGGAGGAGGCGCTGCAGCTGCGCTTCGCCAATCTCGACCTGGCGGAGAACCTGCGGCTGGAGAAGGACCGGGCGGAGCAGGCCAGCCTCGACAAATCGCGCTTCCTCGCCTCCGCCAGCCACGATCTGCGCCAGCCGGTGCATGCCCTCAGCCTGTTCGTCGGCGCCCTGCTGGCCCGCCGGATGGAGGCCGATGTGCGGCGCCTGGTCGAACAGATCGACGGGTCGGTGATCGCCCTGGACAGCCTGTTCACTTCGCTGCTCGACATCTCCCGCCTCGATGCCGGCATCGTGCTGTCCTCGCCGCAGAGCTTCGCGATCCAGCCGCTGCTCGACCGGGTCTGCCGGGACTATGAGGGCGAGGCGCAGCGCAAGGGCATCGGGCTGGTGCTGCATCCCTGCGGGCTGGCGGTGCGCACTGATCCGATCCTGCTGGAACGGGTGCTGCGCAACCTGGTGTCGAACGCCGTGCGCTATACCAGCCATGGCCGCGTCGTGGTCGGGTGCCGCCGCGGTGCGGTGCTGGGCATCGAAATCTGGGACACCGGGCCGGGCATCCCGCCGGAGGAGCAGGGCCGGATCTTCCAGGAGTTCTACCAGCTCGGCAATCCGGAGCGCGACCGCGGCAAAGGCTTGGGCCTGGGCCTCGCCATCGTGCAGCGCCTGACCGCGCTGCTGGAGGCGCCGATCACGCTGCGCTCCGTCGTCGGCAAGGGGTCGGTGTTCTCGGTCGCCGTGCCGGTGGCCGAGGATGCGGTGCCGGAGATTGTCGCCGCCCCCACGACGCTGCCCGACGCCACGGCCCGCGGGCCGATCCTGCTGATCGACGACGAAGCGGCAATCCGCGAGGCGATGCACAGCCTGCTGTCCAGCTGGGGCCATGAGGTGATCGTCGGCGGGTCGGGCGACGACATGCTGGCGCAGATCGCGACCGTGCCCACGCGGCCCAGCCTGATCATTTCCGACTATCGGTTACGAGGTGAGGAGAACGGCATCAGCGTGATCCGCCGCCTGCAATCCGAATACAATGACGACATCCCGGCCATGCTGATCACCGGCGACACCGCGCCCGACCGGCTGAGGGAGGCGCAGGAGAGCGGCCTCTTGCTGCTGCACAAGCCGATCCACAACAGCAAGCTGCGCGCCGCCATCACCAACCTGCTGGCCCGCGCCGCGGAATCCGAGGCGGAGTAGGGGGCGCCGTCCTTCGGGAGCGATAGCGCCGGTCGACACCGTCGTCGCGAGCCCCGCAGGGGCGTGGCGATCCAGAGATCGAGCCGCTGGATCGCCGCGTCGCTTCGCTCCTCGCGATGACGATCCGGTCAGATCAGGTCGGATTGCCGTGCTGCGGTCGCCGCCTGGGTGCGGTTCACCACGTTCAGCGTCCGGAAGATGCTGGTGACATGCACCTTCACAGTCTTTTCGGACAGGTCGAGCGCGTTGCCGATCTCCTTGTTCGACAGGCCGCGCGCCAGCAGCTTCAGCACGTCGACCTGCCGGCCGGTCAGCCTTGCCCCGGGGCCGGCCATGCCGTTCGCCACCCCGGCCGACGGGGACGGCTCCGGCGGCAGCATCATCAGCGGCGGCACATAGACGTCGCCCGACAGCACCAGCTGGATCGCCAGCAGCAGGGTCTGCCGGCTGGCCGATTTCGGGACATAGCCGAGGGCCCCCGCGGCCAGCGCCCGGCGGACGTCCAGCGGATCTTCCGACGATGACAGGATGATGACCGGCAACTCCGGCCGGCGGCGGCCGAATTCGGTGATCGCGGACATGCCACCCATCCCCGGCAGGGCGAGGTCGAGCAGCACCACGTCGAGGTCGAGATGGCTCTCGGCCATGGCCAGGCCTGTGGCGCTGTCATGCGCTTCGACGACGACCGTGTCGGGGTGGCCTTGCTGCAGCAGGGCCACCAGCCCTTCGCGCACCACCGGATGATCATCGACGATCAGCAGTTTCATGGCCGCCCTGTCCATCGCTCTCGGGACTGTTTCGCCGGGCCGCAGCCGCGGTGTCCGGTCGTTGCCCGAGCCAATATCGCTATACGCCCGGCGCCATTTCGTCACAAGTCTTAGCAATGGTCCTAAGACCAGGCCTAGGGCGTCAGCCCAACTTACTCGCCGACCACCCGGTTGATATGGTCGCCGCACAATAAAGACGGCGATGTCGTGGGTTCAGGACATTGCTCCCAGGGCCGGTTCATTTCGATGCCCATCCCGACCGGACGCATTCCACCGTGGCCGCAATTCCAGGCCAAGGCAGCGCTGGTGGTGCAAAAAGGAGAGAACAGGTGAGGCGCAGCAGGACGGTTGTATCGGCGACATCGCTGGCCCTGGCCGCAGCACTCATGCTCGGCGGGTGCCAGACCACCCAGCAGACCGGCGGGCTGTTCGGGGCCGGGGGCGGGGCGCTGTTCGGCGGCCTGCTCGGCAACGCTATCGGCCACGACCAGACCAGCACCCTGATTGGCGCCGGGCTGGGGGCGATCGGCGGCTACTTCATCGGCAGCGATATTGGTCGCCAGCTCGACCAGGCCGACCAGCAGCGGGCGGCGCGGGCGACGCAGCAGGTGCTGGTCTCGTCGCCGCGGCGTGGCGCGTCCCGCACCTGGAAGAACAGCAGCACCGGCGTGCGCGGATCCTCCACCGTGGTGGCGGTCGAACCCAAGGCCAGCGGCGGCGAATGCCGCACGGTGCGCGAGGTCGCCTACATCAAGGGCGAAGAGGTGCAGCAGGAATCCCGCTACTGCCGGAACTCCGGCGGCGAATGGGCCAGCGCATGAGGATCGCCCTCGGGATCGCGAGGGCGGCGCTGCTGGTATCGGCGGCGCCGGCCATCGCCGACGACATCTTCGTGCCCCTGCCCAAGGACATGGAGTGGAGCGAGGTCGCGAAGCACGACAGCCTGCAGTTCAGCTTGGTGCCGTCGGGCCGGCGCAACGTGCTGGTGGCCTGGGGCGGGATCGACAGCGGCGATTCTGAACGCTTTCGCGCCGCGCTCGACGCGGCGGCCCCGATCGACGAGGTCTGGCTGGATTCGCCGGGCGGGGCGCTGGAGGAAGGCATGGAGATGGGCCGCATCCTACGGGCCCGCCGGCTGACCACCCGGATCCCGCGCGGCCTGCAATGCATCAGCGCCTGCAACTTCATCTTCATGGGCGGCAAGATCCGCTATGTCGAAACCGGCGGTGTCTTCGGCGTCCACATGTTCGCCAGCAACGCCGCCGACATGATCCGCAACGACCTGGCCAAGCCGCCGGGGACAGTGCTGGATTTCAACCGGCAGTTCCCGCAGGGGCAGGTCGACCCGGCGGATCTGCAGGCGCAGCTCGACGCCTACAACAAGGACCACGCCGACGATCCGATGACCATGGCCGACATGCTGCAGAACATGGCCCTGGAAGAGGACACCAAGGGGATCCAGCAGGATTCGGCGCAGACGGCGGCGGAGATTGCCCGCTTCCTGGTCGAGATGAGCCTGTCGCTGCGCTTCCTGACCGAATTCGCCGCCATCCCGAACTCGGCCCCACGCGGCCTGACCCGGCAGGAGCTGCGCGACTTCAACGTGATCAACACGGACTGACGCCCGGCAATCTAGGCGCCTGCGGGCGCAGGCAAGGAGACCAACGATGCTTCGCATTCGGACATTGCTGCTGGTGGGGGCGGTGGTCCTCGGCAGCCCCTCGGCATTCGCGGCCTGCACGGCGGGCGCTCCGATCTTCGCCGACGAATTCACCGACACCCTGGGTGGCTGGGACACCGACGATCACTTCACCATCGCCGATGGCGCGGGCACGGCGCTGATCGCGAAGGGGAGAAGCAATTTCTTCGAATTGAACAATGCCTTCCTGGTGCGGGATGCCGTCGTCTGCGCGACCGTTGTCTTTCCCGCGGCCGACAAGGTCGGCAAGACCGCCAGCGGCGACGCGAACGTTCCGGCCTCCGGAATCATGTTCGCGGCCAAGGACTACAAGAATTTCTTCGCATTGCTGATTTCGAGCACCGGGAAGTTCCTGTTCACCCGCTACACGGATGGCCAGTGGAACAACATGACGCCGTGGACGGTGTCCCCTGCCGTCAAGACCGGCTACGGCGTGGAGAACCAGGTCGAGGTGGTGCTCAAGGGCGGCGTCGCGACGCTGTTGATCAACGGGCAGAAGGTGACCGCAAGCCGGATCCAGATGCCCGACGGCCAATCAAAATTCGGCTTCTACGCCCAGCTCGACGAGCCGGCGAGCCCCGATGCCGGGGTGCCGTTCCCGATCGAACACTTCGTCGTCAACCAGCCGCCGTCCTGAGCTTCGGGGCTGCTGATCCGTCAGGCTGGCCGGCAAAGGCATCGTCGAAGAAGGCAATCAGCCGCTCATACAGCAGGCGGCAGTTGCCGGGCTTGACGATGCCGTGGCCCTCATCCGGGAACAGCAGGGTCTCATAGGGGATGCTGCGGGCGTCGAGCGCCGCCCGCACGATCTCCACCTGCTCCGGCGTCACGTTCGGGTCGGTCAGGCCCTGGACGATCAGCAGCCTTCCCTCGATCCGGTCGACGAAATGGATCGGCGAGCGCTCGCGGTACTTCTCCGGCAATTCGTCCGGCGTGCCGCCGATCATGGCCTCGGAGTAGGAGCGAAGATCGGGCCGGGTGGTCCAGTAATCGACCACCAGGTCGGTCATGCCGCAGATCGGGGCCGAGGCGGCGATCACCTCGCGCGGGAAATGGGTGATCGCCCACCAGGAGGCATAGCCGCCATAGGACAGGCCGGTGATGCCGACCTTGCCCGGCTGCGCCAGCCCGGCATTCATCAGCGCCAGGATGCCGGTGCGGATGTCCTCCTGCTCGCGGCCACCCCAGCCATCGGCCTTGATCGCCTCCTGATAGGCGGTGCCCAGCCCGGTGCTGCCGCGATAGTTTGGCTGCAGCACGTGGAAGCCCGCGCGGCACAGCGCCTGCGGCACCGGGTCGAAGCGGCCGTCGTAATGCATGGTCGGCCCGCCATGGACGTGGATCACCGTGCCGCGGCTGTCGCCCCGGGCGCGGTACAGCCAGCCCTGGACGCGCAGCCCGTCGACCGAATGCCACCAGAACGGCTCGGCGGGGCTTAGCTCCGCTTCGTCCGGCAGCGACCCCGCCGGCAGCGGCGCAAGCTCATGCGCGGTCAGCAGATCGGGCGCTTCGGCCGCCAGCGTGACGATGCCGGTCGGCGCCGTGGCCCGGCCGCGCTCCACCACCCAGCGCCCGTCGGCCAAGGGGGCGATCGGCCGCAGGATGTCACCGCCGCGGAACACCGGGGCATAGGCGCCGGTCGACACGGTCACGAACGCGGCTTCGTCCCGCGCCGCGCTGGCCTCGATCACGACCAGCAGGTCCTGGCCGCCATCCGGCTGGCGCGGCCAGCGCACATGCTCGACCGGGATCGCCGGGTCGTCGACCAGCCAGCGCAGCGCGTCGGCTGCCAGGTCGATCAGCCCCAGCCGGCTGTGCGTCGGCGTCTCGGCAATGAAGGCGATGTGCGACCCGTCCGGCGACCACACGCCTTCGGCCTTGGCCGGCCCGCCGGGGTTGTGCAGCTCGCGGTCGGCCCCGGTCCCGAGATCGTACAGCCACAGCGCCCGGCCGCTGGGGTCGTGGTCATTGCGCAGATACAGGATCCGGCGCCCGGTCGGGTCCAGCTTCGGCGTCGGCTTGCACGGCCGGCGGGGCGAGACCAGGGCGCGCTGGGCACCGGTTTCCAGATCTTGCTCGTACAGATGCAGCAGGTCGCCGCCGGCGCCGGTGGCCGGGTCGCGACTGGCGGCATAGACCAGCCGCCGCCCATCCGGATGCAGCTGGGCACTGTAGACATAATAGCCTGGCCGGTCCGGCAGCAGCATCTCCGCCGGTCGGGCCTCGTCCAGCCAGACCCGCTGCAGCCCGACCTGCTCTTCGCCGTCGCGGCGGCGGGCGACCACCAGCGACAGGCTGTCCGGCGCCCAGCTGAAGCTTTCGCAATCCCAGCCGGAATACGGCTCCAGCAGCAGGCGCGGCGGCTGATCGCCCGTGGTCGGGGCGATCCAGGGGCCGTTGCCCTCGACCTTGCCGTTCCAGACCCATGCCACCCAATGGCCATCCGGCGACACGGTCGGGAACAGCAGCCGCGGCGCTGCGATCAGGCGGTCGAGGAAGCCAGCGTCGATGGTCATGGCGGAAATGCTACCTCAGGGACGGCGGATTGGGATACGGCGCCGGCCTCAGACGAGCGCGCCGGCCAGCTCCTCGATCCGGTGGCAGGCGGCGCGGTGGCCGGGGCCGAAGTCGCGCAGGGCCGGCATGGCGCCGGCGCAGAGTTCGACCGCATGCGGGCAGCGGGTGCGGAAGGCGCAGCCGGAGGGCGGGTTGATCGGCGACGGCGTGTCGCCCTGCAGCACCACCCGCCGGCGCTGGCGCGCCCGCACCGGGTCGGGCACCGGCACCGCCGACAGCAGCGCCTGGGCATAGGGGTGCAGCGGCCGGGCGAAGAAAGCGTCTCTGTCCGCCAGTTCCGCCTCGCGGCCGAGATACAGCACCATCACCCGGTCGCTGATGTGCCGCACCACGCTCATGTTGTGCGAGATGAAGATCAGCGCCATCCCCATCTCACGCCGCAGCCGCATCAGCAGGTTGATGATCTGCGCCTGGATCGAGACATCCAGGGCCGAGACCGGCTCGTCGCAGACGATCAGCTTCGGCCGCAGGATGATGGCGCGGGCGATGCCGATGCGCTGGCACTGGCCGCCGGAGAATTCATGGGGATAGCGGTGCGCCATGGCGGGGGACAGGCCGACCTGGCGCATCGCCTCGTTCACCCGCGCCGCCACCTCGGCCCGTTTCAGCTCGGGGTGGAAGGTGCGCAGCGGCCGGCCGATGATCTGCGCCACCGTCATGCGCGGGTCGAGCGAGGCCAGCGGGTCCTGGAAGATGATCTGCATGTCGCGCCGCCGCTGCCGCAGCGCGTCTTCGGGCAGCTTGGTGACGTCGGCGCCGTTCCAGGCGACGGTGCCGCCGGTCGGCGGGATCAGCCGCAGCACGGCGCGGCCCAGGGTGGACTTGCCGCAGCCGGATTCGCCGACCACCGCCAGCACCTCGCCGGGGGCGAGGTCGAACGATACGTCGTCCACCGCCTTGACCAGCTGCGGCGCCCCGCCGAACAGGCCGCCGCCTGACAGCGGGAAATGCACCTTCAGGTGGCGCACCGACAGCACCGGGGTCATCGCACCAGCTCCGGCACCGCGGGGGCAGGTGCCGTCAGCGGCCGATGGCAGGCCACCACCTGGCCCTCGGAGCCTGCGGCGGGCAGCAGCGGCGGCATGGCGGCGGTGCAGAGGTCGACCCGGCGGTCGCAGCGCGGCGCGAAGGGGCAGCCCGGCAGGTCGATGGCGGCGGCAGCGCGGGGCTGGCCCGGGATCACCCGCAGCTCGCCATCGGTGCCCTCCAGGTCGGGCGTCGAATCCAGCAGGCCGCGGGTGTAGGGGTGGGCCGGTGCGGCGAACAGCGGGTCGACCGGCGCCGCCTCCATCACCTTGCCGCCATACAGCACCAGCACCCGGTCGCACATCTCGGCGACGACGCCGAGGTCGTGGGTCACCAGGATCACCGCCGTCCCCAGCTCCCGCACCAGGTCGCGCAGCAGGTCCAGCACCTGGGCCTGGACGGTGACATCCAGCGCCGTGGTCGGCTCATCCGCCAGCAGGATCCGCGGGTTGCACAAGAGGGCCATGGCGATCATCACGCGCTGGCGCATGCCGCCCGACAGCTCGTGCGGGTACTGCTTCATCCGCTTCGCCGCATCGGGGATCTTCACCCGGTCCAGCATCCCGGTGGCCCTGTCCCAGGCCTCGCGCTTGCGCAAGCCCTGGTGGCGGATCAGCACCTCGGTCAGCTGCGCGCCGATCCGGTGATACGGGTTCAGCGAGGTCATCGGGTCCTGGAAGATCA
>NZ_JBYRFX010000994.1:0-6687 GCF_057815775.1 Inquilinus sp. | reverse complement strand
GCGGCGTCCTCGCGCAGCGCCGTGACCCGGGTGACGGCGCCGGCCATCAGCGCCACCAGCAGGCCGGCGACCAGCCCGCCCAGCCCCATCGCCCACAGCGACAGGCCGGAGATCAGGAAGCCGACCGCGGCACCCGGCAGCACCGCATGCGACATGGCATCGCCCACCAGGCTCATCCGCCGCAGCACCAGCAGCACGCCGACCGGGCCGCAGCCCAGCGCCAGGGCAAAGCAGGCCACCAGCGCCCGCTGCATGAAGGCATAGTCGACAAAGGGCCGGACCAGGAAATCCCAGACGGCGATCATGCCGCGTTCCGTTCGCAGGCTTCGCCGCGGTCGGACCAGGCCTCGGCCATCGCCCGGGCGCGCAGCAGGTTCTCGGCGCACAGCACGTCGCCGGTCGGGCCCCAGCCGATCGGGTCGCGGGCCAGCAGCAGCGTGTGCGGGCAGAATTCGCGCACCTGGTCCAGATCGTGCAGCACCGTGATGACGGTGCGGCCCTCGCCATGCCAGCGCCGCACCACGTCGACCAGGTCGAGCGTGGTCTTGGAATCGAGCGCGGTGAACGGTTCGTCCAGCATGATCACCCGCCCGTTCTGCAGCAGCAGCCGGGCGAACAGGACGCGCTGGAACTGGCCGGCGGACAGGCTGCCGATCGGCCGCCGCTCGAACCCGCCGAGGCCGACCGCCTCCAGCGCCTCTTCGGCGCGATGCCGCAGCGCCTTGGACACGCCACCGAACAGGCCGGTCTCGGCCCAGCCACCCAGCAGCACGGTGTCGGCCACCGAGATCGGGAAGCTGCGGTCGATTTCCGCCAGCTGCGGCAGGTAGGCGATGTCGCGCCGGCGCAGCGCACCGCGGTCGACATGGCCGGACAGCGGCGACAGCAGCCCCGCGATGGTCTTGAGCAGGGTCGACTTGCCGGCGCCGTTCGGCCCGACGATGGCGGTCAGCGTGCCCGGCTCGAAGCTGCCATTCACATGGTGCACGGCCGGGTGGCGCTCATAGCCGGCGGTCAGGTTGGCGAGGCGGATGCGGCCGGCGACCGAGGCCGGGATCATGTTCATGGCGTCGCCCCCAGCCAGCCCATCGCCCAGGCCACGGCGACCCACAGCACGGCGATCAGGCCGAAGGCCACGGCCAAGCGCCAGCCGACCGGCGCGGCCAGGGCGGACGGGCCGATCTGGCCGGCCCGACGGGCGGATTGCGGCGCGTGATGATGGTGCGAGATGGTCATGGGTTGGCCGGTACCGTGCAGAAGCTGCGGCACCATAGCGCCCGGGCGGCGCGGCACCATTGACGTTAACGTATAACATCTTTGCACGATCGCAAAGCGCCAGCCCGATGGATATCGACCAAGGGAGGAGGCCCAATCGCAGGGTTCGCAGTCGTGGCCCCGGCCGGTGGCATCAGTCCGCGGATTTGCCGGGCAGGTCCTCGATATGATGAATCCAGGGGAGCGCCGAATGGCACCAGGCCTGCCGTTTCGGCACCAGTTGCCCACGCTGGCGGATGCTGCCCCAGCGGATGCCCCACGTCTCGGCATCGGTCCCCTCGCCTGTGACGAAAAGCGGCGAGCCGCATTCCGGGCAGAAGTATTGCAGCCGACGACGACCGCTCTCCCCGACCTTGATATAGATCTTCGGCTCATGCGCGGTCAGCCGGATGCGGTCGCGTGAAGCGGTCACCGTGACCCGAAAGGGCGAACCGGTCAGCACCTGGCAATCGGTGCAGTGGCAGATCCCCACGCGCTCCGGGTCGATCTCCGCCTCGTAGGCGACATGGCCGCAATGGCAGCGGCCGTCGATCCGCATCATGGCGCGCCCCGTCCTGCATCTCGAACCGGTCAGCAGCGTAGCTCATCGCCGGCCGGACTGCAGCCGGTGCAGCACCAGGCGCTTCAATGAAGGCGGGATGTGACCTGGCGACGACCAGTCGACGGCTAGGCCGAGGGCCGCGCATTCGGCAGCGATCTGCCGGCCGTTCTCGTAGCGCAGCTGGCCGAGGCGTGGCAGGGCATCGGCCCGGCGGTGATCGAAGGGCCGGCCGGACTGGGCCTCGCGGAAGCCATGATGGAAATCCGGATGGGCGAGGACGCG
Organism: Inquilinus sp.; assembly: GCF_057815775.1. Classification (NCBI taxonomy): domain Bacteria; kingdom Pseudomonadati; phylum Pseudomonadota; class Alphaproteobacteria; order Rhodospirillales; family Rhodospirillaceae; genus Inquilinus; species Inquilinus sp. Next base: position 4,589 of record NZ_JBYRFX010000994.1, on the reverse strand, counting down.
CCGCGCCTCCGGCCAATGCCGCGCCCGCCGGGTGGCGATGTCGGACATACCGGGCAGGACAGACGTCCGGGTCATGGCTGCAGATCGACCAGGGTGGCCCGGCCGCCGGTGTCGCCGGCCGCCAGCCAGCGTCCGTCGGGCGAGAAGGCCAGGGCCTCGATCGCGGCGCCGTTCGGGCGCAGCACGGGCACATAGCTGCCGCCATCCAGCGGCATCAACGCGACGAAGCCGTCCTTGGCGCCGGCGGCCACCACCGGCAGCTGCGGATGGGTGGCGACGCGTGTGATCGGCACGCCACGGGCCCAGCCGCTTTCGCTCGCGGTGCCGCCCATCGGCCCGTTCCGCCCGGCGAAGCGCCAGGCCACCACGCCATCGGAGCCGGAGGTCACCAACACGCGGCCGCCATCGGCCCAGGCCAGCGACCGCGGCTTGGCCCTGTACCCCGGCATCTGCATATGCACGCCGTCGGACAGGCGCCAGGCGTGCAGCGCCTTGTCCTGCATTGCCGAGACGATGAAGCGCGACCGCGGATGCCAGGTGACGCCGAGATGCGATCCGTCCCAGCCGTAAAGCTTGGCGGGCCAGGCCCGCTTTCGCGGCGACCAGACCGTGACGCCGCCGTAATGCGCCGCGGCGATCCGCCGGCCCCGCGGGTCGAAGGCGGCGCCGTCGATCCCGGCCGGGGCTTCCAGCCGCGTGACCCGCGCGCCCTCGGCATCGAACACCAGGACCTCCCGCCCCGAGACGCAGAGACGGCGGCCGGTCTCCGGTGCCGCGTCGATCGCGGAGATCCACCGCCCGGGCAGTGCGGTGATAACGGTCACCGTTCCCGCCGGGTCGGTGCCGACGAAACGGCCATCGTCGCCACCGCTGAGGAAGCCGCCGGCGACATCCGGCCCCAGCGCCAAGCTGGCACCGCGATGCGCCGGCACCGCAAGCACTTCATCCGGCGCCATGGGATCGACCAGCCGGATGATGCCGTCGCCGAGGCCGAAGGCCAGGTGGCCCGCGGCGTCGAAGGCGGCGGAGACCACCGGCGCCGGCCAAGCCCAGATCGTGCCCTTTTCCTCGGCCAAGGCGCGGGGCGGCAGCAGCAGGCTCATCGCGCCACGCAATCCTCGAAGCTGGCGCGCAGCGACGCGGCGTCGAGATTGCGGCCGATCAGCACCAGCCGGCTGTCGCGCGCCTGGCCCGGCCGCCAGGCCGGGGCGAAATCGCCCTCCTGCAGCATGTGCACGCCCTGGAACACGAAGGGCCGGTCCTCGCCGGCAAAGGCCAGGATGCCCTTGCTGCGCAGGATGTCGGCACCGCGGATCGCCAGCAGCATGCCGATCCAGTCGACGAAGCGGCGGCCGTCGAGCGGCTGGTCGAGCCGGAACGACACGCTGGCGACACCCTGGTCGTGCTCGTGATGATGATGGTGGCTGTCGAGCAGGTCCGGGTCGAGCGCCACCAGCCGGTCGAGATCGAAGGCACCGCTGCCGAGCACGGTGCCGAGATCGACGTCGCAGCGCCGGGTCCGCAGCAGCCGCGCCATCGGGTTGATGCTGCGGATCCGCGCCTCCACCACCGCCAGGTCGGTGGCGTCGACCAGGTCGGTCTTGTTCAGCAGGATGGTGTCGGCGAAGGCCACCTGCTCCTCCGCCTCGTCGCTGTCACCCAGCCGGGCCTCGATGTGGCGGGCATCGACCACGGTGACGATCGAATCGAGGGCCGTGCGCTCGCGCACCTCGTCATCGGCCAGGAAGGTCTGGGCCACGGGGGCCGGATCGGCCAGGCCGGTGGTCTCGATCAGGATGCCGTCGAAACTGCCCGCCCGCTTCATCAGCCCGCCGATGATCCGGATCAGGTCCCCGCGCACGGAACAGCAGAGGCAGCCATTGTTCATGGCAAACACCTCCTCATCCGCGCCGACGACGAGATCGCCGTCGATGCCGATCTCGCCGAATTCATTGACGATCACGGCATAGCGCTTGCCATGCGCCTCGGAGAGGATGCGGTTCAGCAGCGTGGTCTTGCCGGCGCCGAGGTAGCCGGTCAGGACGGTGACGGGGATGCGGGACATGGCGGGCTTCCGGCGATCTGCGGATTCCAAGGCGGATTAATCGTTATTATATAACATAATAAGAAGACGCAAGCCCGTCGCCGGCAAGCCTGTCGCCATGCGGCCGGTCGGATGCTATTGGACTCGTCCCCGACCGCCGGTTCGATCCCGGCCCCGGCATCCCCGCCCCAGAATCGCCCCGATTCTTCGCGAGGCACGATGTCGGGCGACCGACTCAGCCGCCGCGAAACCGAGGATCGACATGCCTGTTGCCGCCCCATCCCGCCGTGCTTTCCTGTCGGGCTGCGCTGCCCTGCTGCCGCTGGCCCTGGCCCGGCCGGTGTGGGCGGAGGGCGAGGACACGCCGCCGCCGCTGGGCTTCCGCGAGCTGGGCGACGGTGTCTGGCTGCACACCAGCTGGGGCAAATTCCCGCAGGGCTGGGTCGCCGCCAACGGCCTGGTCGTGGTCGGGCCGGACGACGTGCTGCTGGTCGACACCGCCTGGACCCCGGCCCAGACGGTGGTGCTGCTGGACCAGGTGGCGAAGGTCGCCCCGAACCGGCCGGTGAACCTGCTGGTGACCCACGCCCATGACGACCGCCTGGCCGGCCTGGCCGCGGTCCACGCCCGCGGCGGCTGGTCCCTGGCGCGGGACGAGACGGTGAAGGAGGCCGAGGCCGACGGTGCCGGTACGATCCAGCGGTCGTGGACCGGCGAATCGACCACCATCACCGCCGGCGGCCGGCCGGTGGAGCTGTTCTATCCCGGGCCGGCGCACACCAAGGACAACACCGTCGCCTTCCTGCCGGATGTCGCGCTGCTGTTCGGCGGCTGCGTGATCCGGGCGGCGGACGATGGCAACCTGGGCAATGTCGCCGATGCCGATATCTGCCGCTGGCCGCAATCGATCGAGGCGGTGATCGTGCGCTACGGCAAGATGGCCAAGACCGTGGTGCCGGGCCATGGCGACATCGGCGACGCCAGCCTGCTGACCCACACCCGCGACCTGGCGAAGGCCGAGGCGGCGAAGAGTTGCGGTCCGGCCGGCTGACGGCCGGGCGACGAGTCGATCAGTCCGCTGCCACGGCCGCCAGCCGGGCGACGCAATCCTGGCAGCGGCCGAGGATCTCGATGGTCCGGCTGTCGGCGACGAAGCCGATCCGGCCGGTCCAGGCGCCGATCAACTGGTCGACCGCGGGGTCGGTGATCTCCTCCACCCGGCCGCATTCGCGGCAGATGGCGAATTGCGCGGGATGATGGTGCGGATGATCCGCCCCGCCGCACACGACATAGGCGTTGAGGGATTCGATCCGGTGCACCAGGCCGCGGTCGAGCAGCCCCTTCAGCGCCCGGTACACCACCGGCGGCGCGGTGATGCCGTCATCCTTCATCTCGCGCAGGATGTCATAGGCGCTGGACGGCTCGGTGCTTGCCCGCACCAGGTCCAGCACCCGCTGCTGCCAATGCGACAGCCCCTCGCGCGGCGGCCGGCCCCGCCGGGTCGTGGCCTTGGGGACCCCCGGCTTGGTGGCTGTCGTCCCGGATGCCGTGGCGGCCTTGCTGTTCGACGCCATCGGCACGTCTTCCAACCGTTGTGTCATGCCTGATAGATAGCATGCGCACGGAGGGCCGCCAAACGCACGCACGGCAGGCATCCGGAAAATCGGGGCCGCAGACCCCATATCTAGCGGCTGGAACACCCCATCCAAACCACCGGGCGGGCCGCGCCCCAAACGCGATCTTGAAACCGACCGGTAACCCCCCATTTCCTTAAGACAGAGGGATGCCATGTGGTCCCTCTTCCACCAGGCGCCGGGCAACCGGGCCACCCCAGCCGGGGGTTCCCCGGCAGCTCGCTCGTCAGGAGGAGTAAACCATGACGCGGGTTTCGCTGTTCAACAGCCCGCTCCTGCTCGGTTTCGAGCAGTTCGAGCGGACGCTCGACCGGATCGGCAAGGTGCCGAACGACGGGTATCCGCCCTATAACATCGAACAGATCGGCGAAGACCAGCTGCGCATCACGCTTGCGGTTGCCGGCTTCAGCGATGCCGACCTGTCGGTCCAGATCGAGGACAACCAGCTGGTGGTCCGCGGGAAGCAGACCGACGACAAGGAGCGCATCTTCCTGCATCGCGGCATCGCCGCCCGCCAGTTCCAGCGCGCCTTCGTGCTGGCGGAGGGCATCGAGGTGACCGGGGCCTCGCTCGACAACGGGCTCCTGCATGTCGAGCTGCGCCGGCCGCTGCCGGAAACCAAAGTGCGGACGATCGCGATCACACCCGCAGCGTCCAAGGCCAATGGCAAGACCACGATCGACGTCGCTTCGGGCGTCGAAGGGTGAAGCCGAACCGTAACTCTTGGTGATGACCATGCACACCAACGCCATTCCCGCTTTCTCTCAGATGTCGCCGACCGATTTCGCGGCGATCGGCCTGAACCAGATCGCCTTCGTCAAGGCGACGGTGGTCGAGGGCCAGCCCGTCTTCGCCGTACACGGCGCCGACGGCACCCCGCTGACCGTGGTCAAGGACCGCGACCTCGCCTT